>NZ_JAHXBG010000004.1:300000-557722 GCF_020103725.1 Hyalangium gracile
CCACGTCGTCATCCACCAGCAGCACGCGGGCCTGGCCCGGCTGGCGGAGCACCTCGCGCAGCGCGGGCAGGAAGCGCTCCTGCTGGAGGGGACGGGCCACCCAGGCCACCCGCTGCATGCGCAGCTCCTCGGTGGAGAGAGGCTCGGCCAGCAGGACGATGGGCAGCTCCCGCGTGCGCGCCTCCGAGCGCAGCCGCCGCGCCAGCATCAGCCCCTCGCCGTCCGGCAGCAGGGGCTCGAGGACGAGCACGTCCGGCGCCCCCGCCTCGAGCAGCCGCGAGGCCTCCTCCAGCGTGCCGGCGCGCAGCACGCGGTAGCCCTCCTCCGTCAGCAGGCCCCGCAGCTGCGTGGAGAGCTCCGTGTCCGCGGTGACGACGAGGACGTTGTAGCGCGACTCATCCCTCACCACGGGGGTGGCGCCTACTTCCACCCGCACCGCCGTGAGCGAGAACGTGAAGGTGGCGCCCTGGCCCGCCTCGCTGTGCACCTCGATGTGGCCGCCGTGCTGCTCGATGATGGCCTGGGAGATGGCCAGCCCCAGCCCCGTGCCGCCCTTGGAGCGGGTGTCCGAGCTGTCCAGCTGCTGGAACTTGCCGAACAGCTTCGCGTGCTTGTCCGGAGGGATGCCCGGCCCCTGGTCCTTCACGGCGATGCGCACCAGGCCTTGCATGTCTCGCGCCGCCTGGATCTCCACCACGCTGTGGGCCGGGGAGAACTTGATGGCGTTGGAGACCAGGTTGGTGAGCACCTGGATGAGCCGATCCCGGTCCGCTCGCACCTGGCCGGCGCCATGCACACTGGAGCTCAGCTTCACCTTCGCCGCGTCCGCCATGCCCTGCAGGCCGCTGAAGGTGGCCTCCACCAGCTCCTCCACCTCCACGGACTGCAGCCGCAGCTCCAGCTTGCCGGACTCGATCTTCTCCAGGTCCAGGATGTCATTGATGAGGCGGATGAGGCGCTCGGTGTTGGTGCGGGCGATGCGCACCATCTCCTGCACGGGCTCGGGGAGCTCTCCCAGCACCCCTCCTTCCATCAGCCCCAGGGAGCCGCGGATGGAGGTGAGCGGGGTGCGCAGCTCGTGGCTGACGGTGGAGACGAACTCGCTCTTCATCCGCTCCACCTCCCGGCGCTCGGAGATGTCGCGCACGTAGGCGGTGAAGCGTGGCGGGCTCTCGGCGGTGACGCGGATGATGGTGATCTCCGCGGGGAAGACGGAGCCGTCGGCGCGCAGCCCGGACAGCTCCAGGCGCGTGGCGCGGCCGGGCTCGACGTCCGCCTGGAGCGCGCGCACCACCGTGTGTCGCTGCTCGGGCGTGGCGGAGGCCGCCAGCCCCAGGGCCAGGAAGTCGCGTCGGAGCGCCTGCGCTCGCGGTACCCGGAAGATGCGCTCGGCGGCGGGGTTGAACTCCAAAATGCGGCTGTCCGCGTCCAGGGTGATGATGGCGTCCAGCGAGCCCTCGAAGAGGGCGGCCTTGCGCGCCTCGCTGTCGCGGAGATCCTCGTGCGTGGCCGCCAGCGCCGCGGCGTACTCCTCCAGGCGGCGCTCCAGCTCCTGGCGGGAGGTGATCCGCGCACACGTGGTGGTCATGTACGTCCACCGCGCCAGGGCGACCACCGCGTACGCGCTCAACAGCGCCATGCCTCCCAGCACGAAGATGCGCACGGGAGAGATGGAGACGCTCTCGGCGTATGCCCTGGGAGGGGGTGGCGGCAGTGGCTCGGGGTCCATTCCGAGGACGCCACACAGCGAAGCCAGCACCACCATCGCAAGGCCCATGGAGCGCTTCGAGAGGTGGGTCGTCTTGGGAGAGGTCATCATGGCGGACGGTCGGGCTCCCTGAGGGCCGCGGCTCCCCTCCCACGAGAAGGTTGCCAGGACCATGCCATGAGTGGACTTGAAGCAATTCGCGGGCGCCCCGAGGGGGCTGTTGTGTTTTACGACAGGGTGGTTGTGGGGATTTGCAAAACGCCACACCCTCCCCGGAACAAGGAGGAGGGTGTGAGGAGCGGCCGCGTGTCGCGAGAGGAGCCGGGACGGACTCAGGCCCCTTCCGCGGCGAGGCCGTAGCGCTCGAGCTTGCGGTAGAGGGTGGTGCGGTCGAGGCCGAGGATGCGAGCGGCCATGGTCTTGTTGCCGCCGACGGCCTGCATGACGCGAGAGATGTAGCGGCGCTCGACTTCCTCCATGGGAACGAGCTCGGAGGGGTCATCGCTGGCGACGACGACGTGGGAGGGCTGGAAGGAGCGGATGCGCTCCGGGAGGTCGTCTGGGACGAGGTGGTCGTTGCGAGTGAGTGCGACGGCGCGCTCGACGCAGTTCTGCAGCTCGCGGACGTTGCCCGGCCAGGAGTATCCGGAGAGGGCCTTGGCGACTTCGGGAGACAGGCCCTTGACGTCCTTTGAGGCGCGGGTGGCGAAGTGTCGAAGGAAGTGCTGAGCCAGGACGAGGACGTCGGCGCCGCGAGCGCGAAGAGGGGGCAGGTCGACCTGGATGACGTTGAGGCGGAAGTAGAGGTCCTGTCGGAACTTGCCCTCGGAGATGGCGGACTCGAGGTCCTTGTTGGTGGCGGCGATGAGGCGCAGGTCGACGGGGACTTCGGCGTCAGCACCGACTGGGCGGACCTTGCGCTCCTGGAGGGCGCGAAGGACCTTGACCTGGAGGTGGATGGGCATGTCGCCAATCTCGTCGAGGAAGAGGGTGCCGCCGTCGGCCTGCTGGAAGAGGCCGGCGCGAGCGCCCTTGGCGTCGGTGAAGGCGCCCTTGGCGTGACCGAACAGCTCGCTCTCGAGGAGCTGCTCTGGGACGGCGGCGCAGTTGACGGCGATGAAGGGACCGTCCTTGCGTCGGCCCTTGCTCCACAGGGCGCGGGCGACCATCTCCTTGCCAGTGCCGCTCTCGCCGATGATGAGGACGGAGGACTCGGACTGTGCGACGCGGCCAAGCAGGTCGAACAGGCGCTGCATGGCGGGACTGGAGCCGAGCAGCTCGGCGAACTGGCCGCCTTCGGCCACCACCTGACGCAGGCGTTTGACTTCCTCGCGGAGGCGGTGGTGCTCGACGGCGCGAGAGAGCGTCATGCCCAGGGCGCCCATGTCGGGAGGCTTGACGGCGAAGTCATAGGCGCCCGCGCGAAGGGCGCCGACGGCGGAGTCGAAGGTGCCGTGCGCGGTGAGGACGACGACGGGCAGGTCCGGGCGGACGGAGGCCACGCGCTGGCAGAGCTCCAGGCCGCCCATGCCGGACATGTTGAGGTCGGTGAGGACGACATCGACCTCCTCGGACTCCAGAGCGGTGAGGGCCGCGGCGCCGGAGGTGCGGAAGACGGTGTCGAAGTCCATCGCCTTGAGCTTGAGGGCGAGCAGACGACACAGATGGTCGTCATCATCCACGATGAGCACGCGCCCCTGCATCGCGAGACCGTCCTTTCTCAGGGGCGGCCGTGCCGGAGGCCCCCCTTCCAACTCTTGCGAACTCGAGGGGATCATGAGGCCACCTTTCCTGGCACTGCCGCCCAGCCGTCATGGCGCGGCAGCAGGCCATTGAGAAACTCCTTCACGATGCGCGCCATCTCCTCCTCGGAGGAGCGGCTCTTGTGGAGGTGACAGGTGGTGCCCAGCGTGAGCTGGCGCTGATCCTCCAGGGTGAGCTCCCGTCCGGTGAAGACGATGAGCGGCGTGGTGCGGCTCTTGCCCTGGCGCAGCAGGTCCACCACCTCGAAGCCGTCCATGCGTGGCAGGTTCACGTCGAGGATGATGAGGTCGGGTGGCTTCTCGCGAGCGAGGGCCACGGCTTTGTCCCCATCGGAGGCCTCGAGGCATTGCACGCCCATGCGCTCCAGGACGGTGCATAGGATGTGCCGCAGGGACGGATCATCGTCCACCACCAGGACCCGGGCCTTGCCGGGCTCGCGCAGGGCGAACCGGAGCGTGTTGAGGAAGCGCGTCTCGTCGAAGGGCTTGACCAGCCAGTTGACGCCCAGGGGCGCCAGCAGCCCCTCGCTCTCCGGCAGGTGGGGAGACACCACGAGGATGGGGAGCTGGTGGGTGCTCGGCTCTTCGCGGAGGTGCTGGACCAGCTCCAGGACGTTGCCGTCCGGCACCTGGTTGTCGAGCACCAGGGCATCCGGTGCCCCGGCCTCGATCATCCGGCGCGCTTCCTGGAGGCACGCGGTGCGCAGGACGCGATAGCCCTCGGACTTGAGCAGGCCGCGCAGCAGGCCGTGGAGGGGCTCGTCCGCGGTGACCATGAGGACGCTGTGGCGGGACTCGTCGCGCACCGTGGGCACCGAGGAGGAGTCCATGCTGACGGCCGGGATGGCGAAGGTGAAGATGGAGCCCTGCCCCGGATCGCTGTGGACCTCGATGCGGCCGCCGTGCTGCTCGACGATGGACTGGGAGATGGCCAGCCCCAGCCCCGTGCCGCCCTTGGAGCGGGTGTCCGAGCCATCCAGCTGCTGGAACTTGCCGAACAGCCGCCCGCGCTGCTCGGCGGAGATGCCCTGGCCGCGGTCGATGACGGAGAAGCGCACGGCGCCCCGCGCGTCCCGCGTGGCGCTGACCTTGACCACGCCCCTGGCGGGGGAGAACTTGATGGCGTTGGAGACCAGGTTGGTGAGCACCTGGATGAGCCGGTCGCGATCGCCGCGCACCGGTCCAGCGCCCGCGGTGGAGGAGCGCAGCGTCACCTGCGCCGCGTCGGCCATGGCGCGCAGCCCGGCGAACGTGGCATCGATGAGGTCAGAGACGTCCAGGGCCTGGAGCTTGAGCTCCAGCTTGCCGGACTCGATCTTCTCCAGGTCGAGGATGTCGTTGATGAGGCGGATGAGGCGCTCGGTGTTGGTGCGGGCGATGCGCACCATGTCCTGGGCCTGCGGGGGCAGGGTGCCCATGATGCCGTTCTCCATCAGCCCCAGGGAGCCACGGATGGAGGTGAGCGGGGTGCGCAGCTCGTGGCTGACGGTGGAGATGAACTCGTTCTTCATGCGCTCCACCTCCTTGCGCTCGGAGATGTCACGCAGGTAGATGCTGAAGAGGATGGGGCCATCGCCCCGCACCCGGAAGACGGTGAGCTCGGCGGGGAAGAGGCTCCCGTCAACGCGCATGAGGCTCAGCTCCAGGCGTCGAGCCCGGCCGGGCTCGGCATCCGGCCGCAGCGCCCGAGCCAGGGCCTCGCGCGCTTCATTCGGCAGGGTGGCGGGGAGCGCCAGGCGCCGGAAGTCCCGTCCCACGGCCGCGGCGCCGGGCAGGCGGAAGGTGAGCTCGGCGGCGGGGTTGAACTCGAGGATGCACCCGGCCTCATCCAGGGTGATGATGCAGTCCAGCGAGCCCTCCAGGATGGCGGCCTTGCGCGCGGCGTTGTCGCGCAGCTCCGCGTTCACGGCGGAGAGGGCCGAGGTCCGCTCCGCCACCCGGCGCTCCAGCTCGCGGTTGAGCGTGTCGAGCATGCGCCCGGTCTTCCCCAGCCGTACCAGCACCGCCATGACGAAGCCGCCGAGCACCAGGGCCAGGAGGAAGAGCAGGGTGTGGGCGCGCTGGGCACGCTCCACCGCCTCGTCGTAGAGCTGGAAGTAGCCGATGACGAGCCATCGCGCCTGGGCGTTGAGGGCGTGCTTTCGCAGCGTCCGGAGCGCGTCAACCGCCTCGCGCCGGTCAGCCCCGCGTGCGTCCAGCTCCGCGAGCTTCGCCAGCTGCGCCTGGGTGATCTCCAGCGCCTGCTGGTAGTCCCCCAGCCGCTTGTCCATCCGCGCTCGATCCTGCTGTCGGAGGAAGCTCGGATAGGCCTTCAGCGCCTCGGCCTTCGCGCGCAGCGCGGCGAACTGCGCGGACCAGGAGCCGGGGGGGCTGGCCAGTCCCAGGCGGGCGTCGAGGATGCTGTCGTTGAGCGAGATGCTGTCCACCCAGAGCGCGCGCAGCTGGGAGCGGTAGCGTAGGTGCTCGGCCGGGGAGCCCTGCCGGCCGAGGATGAAGAGGACGGACAGCAGCACCAGTGCCCCCATCGCGAG
Organism: Hyalangium gracile; assembly: GCF_020103725.1. Taxonomy (NCBI): domain Bacteria; kingdom Pseudomonadati; phylum Myxococcota; class Myxococcia; order Myxococcales; family Archangiaceae; genus Hyalangium; species Hyalangium gracile. The sequence goes on from NZ_JAHXBG010000004.1 coordinate 306,003, forward strand.
CACCACGGAGCGTCTCGAGGGACGAGGGATGCGAGCCGGTGTCTCCATCACTTTGTCGGGCTGCGTCAGAGGGCAGCAGCAACCATGAGCAAGTGGGATGCCAGCTTCCACGGAGCGGTCAACCACGGGAAACCACAGGGCTCCTGCGACTCCAACGGCTCCCCCCTGGATTCCGGGCCTGTGCACCGTGGCGTTTTGCGACACGGCCCGGAGGTTGGAGAAAGCGTCTGCTTTCAGGGAGATAGGCGGCGTGCCCGAAGGCGTGTGGCATCCTGCCACAGCCAGGAGCGCTACACGCCGCGGCCCGGGTTCTAGCGGGGCTGGGCTGGCACCACGAAGAGCGTGACGCTGGCGGCCGGCACGGAGGTGAAGAGGGACGTGCCCGACAGGGGCACATCCGCCTTGCGCGTGAGGGTATTGGCAGAGGTGAGCTGCCAGACCTGAGCCGGCCTACCCGGCTGGAAGCCCGCGAGGTTGACGGCGAGGTTGGCTCCGCTCGTGAGGTGCTTGGTCACCACCATGAGGGTGAGCGCTCCGTCCGAGGAGCGCCGCGCCGCGAAGGCGGACACCGTGTCGGGGTCTGGCACCGTGGTGGATACGCTCACGTCTCCGAAGGTGGAGCGCTGGCCGTCATAGTTCCGGTAGAGCTTGATGGCCTTGTAGGTGGGCGTGCTGGCGGCGGGCGTGCCCCAGCGCACGGCCATGTCCAGGCCCTCGCGGCCGAAGATGCCCAGCAGGTCCGCCTGGGCGGTGGCGCCGTTGATGTGCCCCTCGGCTCCCCAGTTGTACTCGGTGATGGCGGTGCGCGTGCCGGGGTAGTGTGCATTCACCCAGCCGCGCAGCCGGGGGATGAGCTGCACCCTGTCGGCGATCCAGGACGCGTCCACGTAGTTCGGATCCCACAGTGAGCGGGTGGAGCGATTGCGCAGCAGCTGCATGGCCTGGGTGGTGTTGTTGCTGAACTCACCGCCCTGCGGGTAGTAGTGGACGCTCAAGACATCGAGCGCGCGCCGGCCGGTGCCGATGGAGGCGCGGCGGAGCTGATCCAGCAGCCAGGGCAGATAGTCCCACCCACCGTGCGCGGCGCGGTCGGGCAGCGCGGCGGGCGGCGGGTAGTTGTTGCGCTGGGCGTACTGCTGGTCGTACCCGCTGTAGAGGTAGCCGCTCCAGCCCCACTCCTCCGGGCCGACGAGGAGCGCGCCCGGGTCCACGGCCTTCACGGCGGCGCCGTAGTCGAGCATCCGGTCTCGCACCTGCTCCATGGTGGCGCCGGTGGGGTGCACGTCCCGGTGCGTTGCATGCCAGAGGCTGGGTTCGTTATCGAGGATGTAGTAGCGCAGCCCGCCCGCGGCCGAGACGCCCCAGCGGTTGACCAGGTGCTGCACCCAGCCGCGCTGAAAGGCAGGCGTGGAGGGTACGCTGGCATCCGTGGGATTGTTTCCTGTCACAAGCTGACCATTGGTGCGGATGCCATTGCCCGCGTCCGGGAACCACTGCCAGTCCCGGTCGGACTGGGCGCCGTATCGTGAGATGGAGAAGCTGGCGAGCTTGCCGCGGCTCGCGCCGAGCTTCGCCACCCAGCCCACCATGGGCACGGTGAGCATGGGCTGGGCCCCGGCGGCGCGGCTTCCCGTGATGAAGGTGTCGCCGGCCTCGCCAGGGGTGGCGCTGGGCTCGGGCACGCTCTGGAAATACCAGTCACTGCCACGGTTGAAGGCATTGAGCTGCCAGTTGTAGCGGCTGGTGTGGTTTCCACCGCTGCGGTGGAGCGGGATGTTGAGGTCCGCCAGCTGCGCCGGGGTGGCGTTCGCCATGCCGTAGATCTCCGGAGAGATGGGGCGCTGGCCCGCCGCCACATTGACGTTGATGCTCACCGAGAGGCGCGGTGGGGACTGGGAGGTGTCCGGGTCCGAGGCGTCGCTCGGAGCGAGCTGGGCCGCCTCCTCGAGCAGCTCGGAGCCCATCTCCTGTCCGCAGCCTTGAACCGTCAACACAGCCACCAGGCTCGTCTTCATCCATGACAGTGCGAACATTGGTGATACTCCTTCCCTCGCATGGACGTGAGACACACATGGAGCGCTGTTGTTGTCCCACGTGTGTTGCATGTTTCACGTGTGACAATGAGCAATGAGAATGCCAGCGGGACCGAGCCGCCAGAGGGTTGATATCACCGGGTATTGTTTCAAACCTGCTCGTCAGGCCATGTGGCGCGTCACGACAAGGAGGGGCAGAACGCGCCACTGGCACGGAGGGGATGGCTGCACCAGGGCACCGATCAGTTTGAGACGTAGCGCCGGCGGTAGATGGGGCTGGCAACGGGCGGGAGGGAGCGAGGCGTTCCAGGGGAGAGCCAGAGGGTCGCTGGCACCCGGGGGGAAGCACGGACACACGCTCCAGGGTCCACAGGTCGCGGGTCCCTCGTCACGGTGCGGGTCCCCCCGGCGGCTGCCGGGTCCGCCCGCACCGGCCGTCCCGCTCGCCCAAGGCCCACCGCTCTTGTGGAGCCCTCTTGAGGAACGGGCGGGCCCGGTGGTCGGAGCCCAGGGGGCCCGGGTGCCGCCGGTCCGCGGGCGCACCTGGGGCACCTGGTGGCGTTGCCCCCACTGCGCCACCCGCGCCCCCGGGGTGAGCCCCTGATCCGTGAGGGGTGGGAGAGCGGGACGCCGGGGCGGGCGGACCCGTCCAAACGGGGGGACCCGCCCCGCAGCGAGGGGCCCGCGACCTGTGGCTCCCAGCTCCGTGGATCCGTGCCTGCGGCCCTCGGGCTGAGCCTCCAGTCACAACCTCGAGGGCTCAGCCGCGCGAGGACGGAGGCTTTTCGGGAGCGCCCTCCGTGCCTTCCCCGGTGAGGGCGAAGCGCTCGAGCTTACGGTAGAGGGTGGTGCGATCGAGGCCGAGGATGCGAGCGGCCATGGTCTTGTTGCCGCCGACGGCCTGCATGACGCGAGAGATGTAGCGGCGCTCGACTTCCTCCATGGGAACGAGCTCGGAGGGGTCATCGCTGGCGACGACGACGTGGGAGGGCTGGAAGGAGCGGATGCGCTCCGGGAGGTCGTCTGGGACGAGGTGGTCGTTGCGAGTGAGTGCGACGGCGCGCTCGACGCAGTTCTGCAGCTCGCGGACGTTGCCCGGCCAGGAGTATCCGGAGAGGGCCTTGGCGACTTCGGGAGACAGGCCCTTGACGTCCTTTGAGGCGCGGGTGGCGAAGTGTCGAAGGAAGTGCTGAGCCAGGACGAGGACGTCGGCGCCGCGAGCGCGAAGAGGGGGCAGGTCGACCTGGATGACGTTGAGGCGGAAGTAGAGGTCCTGTCGGAACTTGCCCTCGGAGATGGCGGACTCGAGGTCCTTGTTGGTGGCGGCGATGAGGCGCAGGTCGACGGGGACTTCGGCGTCAGCACCGACTGGGCGGACCTTGCGCTCCTGGAGGGCGCGAAGGACCTTGACCTGGAGGTGGATGGGCATGTCGCCAATCTCGTCGAGGAAGAGGGTGCCGCCGTCGGCCTGCTGGAAGAGGCCGGCGCGAGCGCCCTTGGCGTCGGTGAAGGCGCCCTTGGCGTGACCGAACAGCTCGCTCTCGAGGAGCTGCTCTGGGACGGCGGCGCAGTTGACGGCGATGAAGGGACCGTCCTTGCGTCGGCCCTTGCTCCACAGGGCGCGGGCGACCATCTCCTTGCCAGTGCCGCTCTCGCCGATGATGAGGACGGAGGACTCGGACTGTGCGACGCGGCCAAGCAGGTCGAACAGGCGCTGCATGGCGGGACTGGAGCCGAGCAGCTCGGCGAACTGGCCGCCTTCGGCCACCACCTGACGCAGGCGTTTGACTTCCTCGCGGAGGCGGTGGTGCTCGACGGCGCGAGAGAGCGTCATGCCCAGGGCGCCCATGTCGGGAGGCTTGACGGCGAAGTCATAGGCGCCCGCGCGAAGGGCGCCGACGGCGGAGTCGAAGGTGCCGTGCGCGGTGAGGACGACGACGGGCAGGTCCGGGCGGACGGAGGCCACGCGCTGGCAGAGCTCCAGGCCGCCCATGCCGGACATGTTGAGGTCGGTGAGGACGACATCGACCTCCTCGGACTCCAGAGCGGTGAGAGCCGCGGCGCCGGAGGTGCGGAAGACGGCGTCGAAGTCCATCGTCTTGAGCTTGAGGACGAGCAGACGACACAGATGGTCGTCATCATCCACGATGAGCACGCGGCCTTTCATCGAGAAACCTTCTCTCCTCAAGGGCCTGCCGCGCAAGGGGCCGTTCCGCCCCCCGGTCGGCTCCAGGGCATTAATCGTCCCCTGACTGTGAGACGCAAGGCACTACATCCAGCTCGATCAACTTCCCTTCCGTCGCGGGGATCTCCAGCCTGGCGCGGCACACCCCGCCCGCGTAGGTGATGCGCGCCTCGTGGGTTCCGGTCGGGACTCCCTCCAGCTCGAACTCACCCTTGCTGCCGATGGGCGAGCGGAGGACCTCGCTGCCCACCTCGAGGGTGAGATCGCCGTAGGCGAGGACGGAGGCGTCCGTGCCATGGAGGGCGACGATGCCACGGATGGGACGGATGCGACGGGTGGGGAACACGACGGCGGCGCCGCGTCGGGAGTAGGGCGCGACGAGCATCTCCAGGTTCGGGACGCCAAAGTCCTCCGGGACATCCTGATCGGAGATCGACAGTCGGTTGCCGTGGTACGGGAGCAGGTTCGGGATGAGCGCGTTGCCCTGCTGGTCGGTCTGGGCGACCTCGCGGTTGTTGAGGAAGACCCGCGCTCCGGACAGGCCGGGCACACGCACCAGCGCGAAGCCTTGGTCGATGGGACGCGCCAGCATGAGCTGACCGCCGACGGCCACGACGCTGCCTGCGAGCTCCGCCGTGGGCGTGAGCGCTCCTTGAATCCACTCGAGCCCCGCCGAGTATCTGCCCATGGTGCCCTGATAGCTCGCCATCGCCTCTCCCCAGGGATGCGCCGCGGCCTCGGCACGCACGCGGTAGCCGAAGCCGGTCTCGTTGGGGATGGTGCTGCTGACCTCCACTCCGGCGCTCGGGCTGGCGGCATCCTTCCGGCCCGAGACGCTGCCCGTGGTGTGGGCGCCCAGCATGAAGTGGACCGTGAGCAGGCTGGTGAACTCCGTGCCGGACACCTTCCGGTGGAGGGCGCCTCCAGACAGGGTGAGCGTGCTCGTGTCGCTCAGCCGCAGCGTGCCGATCAGGGCGGCGCGCGACTGCGCGCCTACGTCCCGGTAGACCGCCGTGGAGAACTCGCCGCCGAGCCGGAAGCTCTGGTTGAGCGACACGCTCACGTGCGTGCTGGCGTTCAGGAGCGGGCGGTCATACGCCGACGCCAGGGACAGCGTGGCGTAGGAGCGGCTCATGCCTCGGAGGAAGGCCTGCAGCCCCAGCCTCCCGGTGACGTACCCATAGGACACGGAGCCCGCCACGCCGGGGCGGTTCTCCTCGATGCTGCCGGCCACCGCCAGCTCCAGCTCGCCAATGGGCAGTCCGAACGAGGCCGTGGCCCCACCGCTGGCGAGCCCTCGCGCCAGCTCCAGGCGCAGGCCCCCCGTGAGCCGCGGGCTCAGGCCTCTGCGGTACCTCCCCAGGAAGGCCGGCCCGCCGTAGTGGAAGCTCTCCGTGGCCAGCTCCCTGCGTCGCAGCCCGAGCGAGAGGTTGAAGGCCGAGACGCCCGGGGCCAGGAGCCCGGCCGACACGTACTCGAGGCTCTCCACCAGGCGCTCCCGACCGAAGGCATCGCGCAGCACGTACCGCGTGCCCACCTGGCCTCGGGTGAGCGGCAGGTTGGCCAGCTCGAAGGGGCCGGGGGGGAGCTCCGCGTGGCGGATGCGGTTGCCATTGACGAAGACGTCCACCGTGGAGGGCGTGGCCACGCTCCCCGAGAAGTGGGCCGAGGGCGTCTGCAGGAAGTAGGGATCGAGCTCGAAGTTGCGCGAGAGGTGGAGTCCTCCGATGACGGCTCCACCGCCCAGCAGCCCGCTGCCCACCTGGTCATCTCCCACCACGGTCCTCAGCATCTGCCCGGGCTTGTCCACCGTGAGCCGGGACAGTCCCCGGACGGGGCGGCTGCCGGGACGCCAGAACGCCGTGGTGGAGACCAGCAGCTCGCCGATGCCCGCCGCCGTCTCGGTGGACAGTGTGAGCTGCCGACCGCGCAGGCTCGCCCCGTAGTTCATGAAGGCGCTCGCGCCCTGGTTGAGCTGGAACCGCGCGGGACGCAGGCTGGAGCGGAGATCCACCCGGGTGAGGGGCAGGAGCTCGGGAGGCAGCGTCAGGTTCAGCTGCGCGCGCTCCTCGTCCACCTCGTAGGTCACGCTCGGGCTCAGCGAGCGGAGCGACACGTAGGCCTTCCCCTCGAGCGTCTCCCTGCTTCCGCCCAGCGCCTTCACGTCGACCTGGGCCCGCTGCAGGTCCTCCACGGGCAGCAGCACGTCATCCTCTCGGAGCACCGGGAACACCTCGTCCCGGAGCGAGTGGTTCAGCTCGAGCACCAGCACCGCGCGCGTGCCGGCCCCGGCGCCAACGGAGGCCAGGGGGAGCAGCATGAGCAGGACGAGGAGCAGCCGGGAGCATCCGCCCTCGAGGCCCGTCCAGGCATGAGGCGACCGCTGCACGCGCTGTGGGAGAGGGAGGAAGCGCATGGGCTCGAGACATCAACGACCGCAGTGGTTGCCCGACAGCGCGGCGGTGGCGGGGAAGGTTCCGCTGTCGGTCTCGACCTTCACCGACAGCTCGCGGAGGCGGTGGCAGAGCTCGCCCGGCACCTGGAGCGAGAACTGGCGCTCGTCTCCCGCGAGCACGTACCAGCCGACCTGCGCCTGGTCGAGCACGGTGCGGCCCTCGGCATCCCGTCCCTTGACGTAGGCCTTCTTCGCGAAGACGTGGGTGTTGCCGGTGTTGCGCAGGGAGAAGGAGACCGCCCCATCCTGAAGCGCCAGGCCCTCCACTCGCCCCTGGGGGGCGCTCTTCGCGGGGGCAAAGAACAGGGGAATGGACATGCGGGTGAGCACGTGGATCTGCGTGCCAGCGCTGCTCGGAGGCTTGTTCGTGGGCAGCTGCTCCACGATGATCCGGTAGGTCTTCTCCTCGTCTCCCGCGGTGAGCTGGCCGCCGACCCGGATGTTGCGCGACTGCCCCGGCTCCACCATCAGCAGGGAGGGGAAGTGGGTGAGGTCCCGGGTCGGTGAGAGCTCCACCCTGCCCTGGGCATCCTGCGTCCACTCGTACAGCGAGACCTGGAGGCGGAGGGACTCGGCGCTCGAGTTCTGGACCGCGAGCAGCGCCGTCCGGGTCTTGTCATTGAGATCGATCCGCACCGGGTTCACCTGGAAGTCAGCGGCCAGGGCCGAGCCGGCGGGCACCATCCCCACGGTCGTTGCGAGCAGGAGCCGGGTCCACCAGGGAGCGTTCGGGTTCTTGAGGGACATGGGGGTTCTCGGAGGAAGTGAGGCGGAAGGAAAGCAGGAGGGGAGCCGCGGACGCGGGTCCCCTCCTGGGTCATGATCGAGGAACGCTGGTCAGCCCTCTAGAACGAGACGGTGGCGAGCAGGGTGTCGGCGTAGGCGCCGGCCGGGACGTTCTGGCCACTGGGGATCTTCGCGTAGACGGTGTGGTTCTCCGCGGAGCCCGTGCCGATGGACCCCTTGCCCGAGTTCGAGGAGTCGCCCCAGAGCGTGGTGAGCGCCGCGTCCTGGTAGAGCTCGTAGTTGAGGTAGCTCGTCCCGAAGTTCATGCGGCGCAGCGGGGCGTCCGGGGACGAGGCGGCGTCGGCGTAGGAGCCCTCACCGAGCATGATGGACAGCGGCGCGTCCTGGGTGCAGGTGACGCTCACCGAGCTGGTGCCGTTGCCGGGCTGGCCGCTGGTCGGGCTGAACGCACCGAACGCGAGGGCGGTGGTGCTGATGGTGCAGCTGTTCGACACGGTGGCGCTGACAGACATGTTGGCGGTGGCGGTGCCGGCCAGGGCGGACGAGCCGAGCAGGAACGCGATGGAGGCGCACAGGGTGGACAGGCGGTTGTTCTTGATCGTCTTCATGACAGACTCCTTGGTGGGTTTTGAGGTGGCTTGTTGCGCCAGGCTTCATTGCCTGGACGCAGACTCACTAAGCACTCGGTGTGCCACGCCCCTCGCGCGTGCCTCCCGAGGGAAGACGTGCGGTGGTGCCCGTGCGGCCATGTCGCGCTTCGCGACGATGTGGCTGGACACGGCGTTCACGGGCGCGGAAGGTTCGTCCATTCCCCCTTGGACATGGCCTGGAGGCCATGAAGGAGCATGACGTGATGAGAAGCCTGGGTGTGTTGGTGGGGCTGCTGGCGCTGACGGCGGTGGCGAAGCCCGTCCAGAAGCCCGTGAAGTACGAGCTGAGCGGGACGAAGCTCGAGGGTGTGCTGATCTACGACGACGCGGTGAAGACGCCGCGCCCGGGCCTGGTGCTGGTCCCCAACTGGCTGGGCATCAACCCGGCCAACCTGAAGCAGGCGGTGGAGATCGCGGGCAAGGACTACATCATCTTCGTCGCGGACATGTACGGCGGGACGGTGCGGCCCAAGACTACGGACGAGGCGGGCAAGGTCTCGGGCGCGGTGAAAGGCGATCGCGTCCTCATGCGGGCCCGAGTGAACAAGGCGCTGGAGATGCTGCGCGCGGAGGGCAAGGCGGTGGGGCTGGACGGCAAGAAGCTGGGCGCCATCGGGTTCTGCTTCGGCGGCACCAGCGTGCTGGAACTGGCGCGGAGCGGCTCGGACGTGGCCGGGGTGGTGTCCTTCCACGGCGGGCTGGATGCGCCCACGCCGGCGGACGGCAAGGGCATCACCGCCAAGGTGCTCGCGCTGCACGGGGCGGAGGATCCGTACGTGCCGCCCGCGGAGGTGACGGGCTTCCAGGAGGAGATGCGCAAGCTGAAGGCGGACTGGCAGCTGGTGTCCTACGGCAACGCGGTGCACAGCTTCACCGACGTGGACGCCAACGTCCCCGGTCAGGCTCAGTACAACGCGAAGGTGGCCAAGAGGGCCTACAAGGCGATGAATGACTTCTTCGCCGAAGCCTTCGGCGGCTGAGCCAGGCGCTGCCTCGGGCCGGCAAGCAGGTTCGGCCCTGAGGAGCGGCACGCTCGGATAGGATGGCTCCGCCCGCGATGCCCCCCAGGGCTGGAGCCTCCATGTCCCCCATCCTTCGTGCCCTCACCCCCCTGGCGCTCGCCGGGCTGCTCACCCACTGCGCGACCTCCTTGGGCGCGGGGGGCGCGGCGGGAGACGCCGTGACACTGCGCTTCGCGTGGCCGGCGGGGTTCTCCTTCCAGGTGGACTCCTCCACGACGACGAGCGAGAACAAGCAGCCCCCGGAGCAGTCGGCGCAGAGCCTCCTGGTGCGGCTGGAGGAGCAGGGCGGGGAGCGGAAGCTCATCACCGAGCAGGTGATGTCGCCGGAGGAGAAGGAGGCGCTCGAGAAGCTCGGGCTGATGTCGATGCCCGTCATCGTCGTGGGGCCCAAGGGAGAGCTGCGCCGCATCGAGGGCATCGAGTCGCGAGTCGAGCAGATGGCCCGGCAGGCCGAGGACCAGGGGCTCCCGAAGGAGCAGCAGACCGAACTCTCCGAGCTGATGCGCGAGGCCCTGGAGCAGGCCACGCGGACCTGGTGGGAAGCGCTGGTGGGGAAGTGGAGCGGGCTCTCCCTGAAGCCGGGCGAGGTGGTCGAGCGGAGGAGCCAGACGACGGTGCCGCGGCTGGGAAGCAGCGCGGACACAGTGGAGCGTGTGTCCCTGAAGGAGCGGGTCGCCTGCACCGAGGGAGCCGCGGAGCAGCGCTGCGTGAGGGTCGTGCTGGAGTCCTCGCTGGATCCGAAGGGGCTCGAGCAGGCGCAAGCGGGGGCGTTGAAGAGGCTGACGTCCCTCATGAAGGCGAGCATGGGCCGGCGGGATGAGGCGATCCCGGAGATGAAGGTGACGCAGCTGAGGATCGACAGCACCGTCGAGTTCATCGCCGAGCCGGACACCCTCGTGCCCCACCGCCTGCGCACCGTGAGGAGCTCCCTCCTCGTGCTGCAGTTCCCCGATGGAGCTTCGAACAACATCGAGCTCCAGAGCGAGCAGCTCGAGCGCTTCACGCCCCAGGCTCGCTAGGAGCGCGCGCCCCCGCGCTTCTTGTAGGTGAGCAGCGGGGCCAGCGTGGCCACCACCCGGACGAGCCCCGCCTCCACCAGGTCCGTCACCACCCGGTCGATGGCCTTGTACGCGGGCGGGGCCTCCTCGAAGAGCAGGTCGCGGTCCTCGCAGATGACGTGGCTCTTGAAGGAGGTGCGGGTGAGGGACTCGGCGCTGAAGCGCTCGCGCATCCGCTCACGGGCGGTGGTGCGGTTCCACTTGCGGCCGGCGCCGTGCGCCAGGCTGTGCGCGCTCGCGGAGCCCTCTCCCACCGGGAGGACCAGGTAGCTCAGCGCGCCGCGGCTGCCGGGAATCACGACGGGGCCCTGGTCCGAAGGCGCCGCGCCCTTGCGATGCAGCCAGCAGGTACAGCCCTCCACCTCTCGCGACACGACGCTGTTGTGGCAGACGTCCAGGACGCGCCGGCCGCTGGCGCCGATGCCGTCCATCATGCGGTGGGCGATGAGCGCCCGGTTGGCTCGGCCCCAGGCCACCGCGTGGTCATGCCGCGCCAGGTACGCCCGCGCCTCGTCCGAGTCCTCCGCGAGGCCGCCGGCGCCGTGCCGGTCCACATGGGCCCTCAGCGTCGCCTCGCCCAGCCCGCGTGAGCCGGAGTGGACGAGCAGCAGCAGCCGGTCCTCCCTCAGCCCCAACGACGCGAAGGCCGGCGCGTCGTGCACTTCATCCACCCGCTGCACCTCCGCGAAGTGGTTGCCTCCGCCCACCGTCCCCAGCGCCTCCTCGAAGCCGGAGCTCTTCACCCCTTGCTCCGCGAGGAAGGCCGCCGTGTTCCCTTCCCACGGCCCATCGAGATCCAACCGCGCCGCCCACCGCTCTGGCTTCGCCTTGCGCACCGCCAGCTCCACGTCCCACAGCCCCATGCCACAGCCGATGTCATTGCCGACGAGGAAGGGGTAGAGGAAGCCCTCGGAGGCGAGCGCGGCGCCCACCGGCGCTCCCTTGCCTGGATGGAGATCCGGCAGCCCTACCGCCAGGCGCATGCCGGGAAATCGCGCCACCGCTTCCAGCTGCCGGAGGGCCTCGCCTTCCATCCAGGATTGGGAGGAGGCAATGACTCGAACTCGGGCGCTCGGGGGACTCGCAGTGGGGGAGGTCATCATGGGCCGCCGGACGCCAGGCCCGAAAACCTCCTGACGCTCCGACGCCCCGCGTCACTTGTGGTACGGCTCACCCTTGATGAGGGTGAAGGCGCGGTAGAGCTGCTCGACGAGCACCAGCCGTGCCAGCCGGTGTGGCAGCGTCATCCGGGACAGCGAGAGCGTGAGGTGGGCAGCCTGGCGGACGCTCTCGTCCAGCCCCTCGTCTCCGCCGATGACGAAGAGCAGATCCTTCGCGCCCGTCTGCGCCTTGGCCACGTATCGGCTGAGCTCCACCGAGTCCAGCTGCTTGCCGCGCTCGTCCATGGCCACCAGCCAGTCCTGGGGCTTGAGGCGCCCGAGGATGGCCTGGGCCTCGGCGGCCTTGGCATCTCCGGGCTTGAGCTTCTTGCCGCTGGCCTCGGGCAGCTCCACCAGCTCGAAGCGCGTGTAGTGCGCCAGTCGAGAGGCATACTCCTGGACGCCCGGCGCGAAGAGGCCCGAGCGGTCCTTGCCTATCGAGAGGAGGCGGACCTTCAGGAGAGCTTCTCCCGGGGCGCGTCGGCCCAGAGGCCCTCGAGATCGTAGAAGGCGCGCACGTCGTTGAGGAACAGGTGCGCCACCACCTCGCCGTAGTCGAGCAGCACCCACTGGCCCGTCTCCGTGCCCTCGGTGCCCGTGGGGTGGAGGCCGTCCTCCGTCTTCACCTTGACGTGGACGTTCTCGGCCATGGCGCTCACCTGTCGGTCGCTCTCGCCCGAGGCCAGGACGATGTAGTCCGCGTAGGAGGCCATGCCGCGCACGTCCAGCACGAGCACGTCCGAGGCCTTCTTGTCGAGCAGCAGCTGGGCAATCTTGTGCGCCAGCGCCTTCGCGCGGGGGTTCTCGGGTGGGCCGGCGGGCAGCTCCGGCGGCGCCGCGGGGAGGGTGGACTTCTTCCGCGCCCCCTTGGTGGGTGCCAGCCTGCGGCGCGCCGGGAGCTTCTTGCCCGTCGGCTTCTTGCCGCGCGCCGCCGGTGTCTTCTTCGCGCCACTCTTCGCCTTCTGGGAACTCGTCTTCTTCTTCTTCAGTGCCATGTGTGGGGGGCCACCCTAGCGCACCTGACCGCGTCCGTGGACGACGTACTTCTGACTCGTCAACTCTCGTAACCCCATGGGGCCGAAGGCGTGCAGCCGGCTGGTGGAGATTCCAATCTCCGCCCCCAGCCCCAGCTCCCCCCCGTCGTTGAAGCGCGTGGAGGCGTTCCACATCACCCCGCTGGCCGTCACCTCCCGGGTGAAGCGGCTGGCCGCCGCCTCGTCCGCGGTGACGATGGCCTCGGTATGTTCACTGCCGTAACGGGCGATGTGCGCCAGCGCCGCGTCCAGGTCCTTCACCACCCGTACGGCGAGGATGAGGTCCAGGAACTCGCGGCCGTAGTCGTCCTCGGCGGCGGGCTTCACCGGCACGCCGGCCCGGCTGAGCACCGCCACGGTGGTGGGGCAGCCGCGCAGCTCCACCTGCTTGTCCACCAGTGCACGGGCGACGGTGGGCAGGAAGCGCTCGGCCACGGCCCGGTCCACCAGCAGACACTCGGCGGCGTTGCAGACGCCGGGGCGGCTGGCCTTGGCGTTCACGGTGATGCGCGCGGCCATGTCCAGGTCCGCCGCCTCGTGCACGTACACGTGGCAGACGCCCTTGTAGTGCTTCACCACGGGGATGCGCGCGTTCTCCGCCACGAAGCGGATGAGCCCCTCGCCGCCTCGGGGGATGCACAAATCGATGAGCCCCTCCAGCTTGAGCAGTTCCAGGAGGGACTCGCGCTCGCCGGCGGGCACCACCTGGATGGAGTGCTCGGGGAGCCCCGCCTCTTGCAGGCCCGCCTGGAGCGCCTGGGCGATGGCCTGGTTGGAGCGCGCGGACTCGCTGCCGCCGCGCAGGAGCACGGCGTTGCCGCTCTTGAGGCACAGGGCGGCGGCGTCGCTCGTCACGTTGGGGCGGGACTCGTAGATCATCAGCACCACGCCCAGGGGCAGGCGCACCTTGCGAATCTGAAGGCCGTTGGGGCGCTTCCAGTGCTCCGTCTCCTCGCCCACGGGGTCCTTCAGGTCCGCCACCGCTTCCACGGCGCGGGCCATGGCCTCCAGGCGCTGGGCGTCCAGCAGGAGCCGGTCCACGAAGGCCGCGTTCCTGCCCGCCGAGCGGGCGGCCGACACGTCCTCGGCGTTGGCGGCGAGGATGGCGGGGGCGGCCGAGCGCAGGTGGCGGGCCATGCTCCGCAGCGCCTCATCCTTCTGGCGCGTGGGGGCGATGGCGAGCGTCCGGGAGGCCGCCCGGGCGTTCTCGGCGAGGGGGCGCACGTCTTCCTTGGCAACCGTCATGGCTCCTCCTCTATCAGAGGTGCATGAGCAATGCCCGGTTGGCGCGAGGCTCAAGCCATGAAGCCCAGGTCCTTCACCGAGAAGTGCGAGAGGTTGGGGAAGATGAGCTCCAGGTCCGTCTCGGACACCCCGAACCAGCGGGCCAGCGTGGCCGCGTACTGGTCCACGGAGAGCGCGGGCAGCAGCGCGCCGTTGCCCAGCAGATCGGGGCTGAGGAAGTCATCGCCGCTGGCGGACCGCAGGCTGTAGTCGGGGAAGCGGCCGTACAGGTCCCCGCCCTTGACGGCTCCGCCCATGACGAAGTGGTGCGAGCCCCACCCATGGTCCGAGCCACCGCCGTTGGTGCCCAGGGTGCGGCCGAACTCGGAGGAGGTGAAGGTGGTCACCTGGTTGCGCATCCCCAGGCCTCCCAGCACCGCGTCGAAGTAGCCCAGCGCGTGGCTCACCTGCGAGAGCAGGTTGGCGTGGTCCCTGAGCTGGTTCTGGTGCGTGTCGAAGCTGGACAGGCTGGCGAAGAACACCTGCCGCTTGACGCCCAGGGCCTGGCTGGCGGTGATCATCCGGGCGATGATCTGGAACTGGTGCGCCAGCGGGCTGTACATCTTCGTGTACGTCAGCGGGTTGTCGTACTGCAGGAGCGGATCCATCCAGAAGGGCGCGCTGCCGTAGGGCGCCACGTTGGGGTTGGGCAGCGCGCCGCGCAGGATGCGCTCGCTGTTCATGGAGCGCTGCGACACCGCCACCACGTCCGCTTCGAGCACGTGGCTGCTCCGACTGCCGCCCACCACCCGCTCCAGCGCCGAGGCCAGCTGCGTGGAGCCATACACCTGGTTGCCGCCGTCCGAGCCCATCCGGATGGCGCCCGTCGCGCCCAGCTGGTACTGGCGCGCGGCGTTGCCCACCAGCCACAGGGCGTTGCCGGTGGCCGACACGCAGGTGAAGTTGCTGGCGCTTCCGTTGGCCGCCAGCATCAGGTCCCCCATGCGCCCGCCCCAGCCCTTGAGGTTGCCTTCCGGCTGGAAGGCCTGCCAGACGGCCTGCTGATCACTGTGGGAGAAGAGCTTGGGCGGGCGGGGGTAGTCGGAGGTGTTGTACTGCTCCTTGGTGGTGGGTTGGCACAGCGGGCCCACGTTGGGCACGATGGCCAGGCGCTTGAGCGCGAACAGCTCCTGCAGCCGCGCGAGCCTCGGGTTCAGCGCGAAGGTGCGGCCCCGCGCGTTGACGGGGGAGATGGGCAGCAGCTTGCTCGGGTCCAGGGCCAGCACCTCGAGGCTGCTCGCGCGCGCCGTGGTGTAGGCCCTCCAGGAGCTGGCATCCGTGGCGAGCACGGTGTTGAAGGGATCATTGCCACCCGTGAGGAACAGACAGACCAGGGCCTTGTAGTCGGTGGGGGCGCTCTGGGCGGCGGCCTCGCCCAGGGACATCAGGTTCAAGGCGAACGGCGCCCGGGCCACCCCCAACAGCGAGGTCAGCAGGCCGGTGCGGCGGAGGAACTCTCGGCGAGAGGTAGCGCGGCTCATGGAGGCCTTTCGGGGCTCACTTCTGGACGATGAACTCGGGTGAGGCCACGGTGAGGAGCGCGGCGGCGCGCACCCGGTTGCGGCGCGCCGCCTCCACCTGGGCCTGGTTGGAGCCGTTGGGCACGGGCACCAGGATGGCGCCCACGGCGGCCACGAGCTCGCTCCGCAGCGTCGGGGGCATCTGCCCATAGAGGAACAGCTGGTTCATGCGCTCCACCAGCTCGGTGGGCGAGTCGGCGAGCGCCAGCTCCGGCGACGAGCCGCTCACGTTGAAGTCCAGCTGCACGTCCCGGCGCGTGGCCCGCGCATCCAGCCCGAAGTGGCCCACGCCATACTGGAGCGCGTCCCGCATGAAGTTCACGTAGCCCGCCGCGGAGGTCTCGTGGACGAGCTGCATCTCGGGCACGGTGAGCCCCAGGGCTCCGGCCTGGGTGCCAGGGGGCACATGGCCGGGCATGAAGAAGTTGAACACGCTCGGGGCGCGCAGCGGCGTCTGCCCCAGGAGGTAGCTCGGGTCATCCGTGAAGCCCACCAGGAAGGAGGCCGAGTCGGAGTGAGCCCTCAGCGCTCGCAGCACGTTGGTCAGGCGCACCACCGGCTCGCGAATCTTTCCGAAGGTGGGGTCCGCCAGCTTCGTCATGTCCCGGGCCTCGGGATCCAGCAGCACCGCGCGGATGACGGCCTTCATGTCCCCGCGGACGCCCGCCCCGTTGTTGGCGAAGGCCGAGGCCACCCGGTACACGTAGTCCGGCGAGGGGTGGCTGGTGACGAGCCGCTGGATGAGCTGCCGGGCCAGGAAGGGCCCCACGTTGGGGTGCTGGAACAGCGTGTCCAGGGCCACCTGGAGGCTGGCGGCCGGATCCGACTCGGCCTGGGGAGCGATCACCGCCCTGAGGAAGCGCTTCTCCTGCCGCGAGTGGTACTGGGGATAGCTGCGCATCGCCCTGTAGAGCCGGGTGAAATCCTGCTCTCCCTCGGCGGTGCGCCCCGCGTAGAAGCAGTTGATGTCCGGGCCGGCGGGGCAGGCCCAGCTCCAGCCGGTGAACACCCGGGCCAGGTTGACGACGTCGCTCTGCGAGTAGGTGAGCAGGGCAGTGCCATCCGCGCCCAGCACCCGCGTGCCGTCCGGGTTGAGCACGTGCAGCCCGATGGAGAACAGCTGCATCACCTCGCGTGCGAAGTTCTCGTCCGGGTGACGCCCCAGCAGCGCGTTGCCCTTCTGGTTGCGGATGTGGGACAGGTACAGGCCCATCATCGGGTGGAGCGACACCGCCTCCAGCAGCTCGCGGTAGTTGCCGAAGCCCTTCTGGCCCAGCATGTCCAGGTAGCCGGCCGCGCCCTGCGGGCTCTCGCCCACGGAGGTGTCCACCATGGAGATGACGAGGATCTCGGACAGCGCGAAGGCCACGCGCTGGCGGAGCTGATCCGTGCCGGTGACGGCCTGCTTCCAGAAGCTGTCGAGCACCTCGCGCTGGCCGGCGCTGGCCAGGGGCTGGGTCGCCTTGAGCCGGCTGTCCGCGGCCTCCCAGGAGAGCCGGTGCAGGCTCTGGGGCAGCGCGAACTGCTCGTCGAGCCAGGCCCTGTAGCCGATGGCCATGAGCCGATCCACCTCCGCGTCGGTGGGGCCGAACGTCGCCTGGGTGAGGAAGCGCGCCGCCTCGGCGCGGGTGGCCGGTAGGTCGGAGGGGGCCAGTGGGCCGCCACCGTCCGTGTTCATGCCTCCGTCCGACATCGACGCGTCCCCGTCCTCCTCTCCGCACATGGGGCTCGAGAAGCTGCCGCCGTGGGCGAGCCCCTCGTCGGAAGCTCCGCCGCACGCGAGCAAGCCCCAGGCCGCCACGAGGGTGAAGAGGGGAACGAGGAGGTGACATCGCGGACGAGAGGCCCGGGCGTCTGAGAAGGGATTGGACGGGAGACGCATGAATATTTGATACAAAAGCGAAGAATTTCCATGCACGAGACTTTGGCCTGTCCTGGAGTTCAGGATGCCTTTTGACCCGGTAAAGACAGACATGGCTTTGTGCTCTGGACACCCAGGTGTGGGAGGGCACGCGGGGGGCTTGACTCAGGGGCTGCGAGCAGTGGAGGGCCAGGGGCGCACGTCTCCCTTGGCAACCGTCGTGGCTCTCCTCTATCAGGGGGGCATGAGCGATGCCCGGTTGGAGCAGTTCAAGCAGATGGCGGCGGAGTTTCCCGACTCGCCCATGGCGCACTTCTCCCTCGGCAAGGCGTATCTGGAGCGCCGGCAGTATGCCGAGGCGGTGAAGAGCCTGGAGGCGGCGGTCCGGCTGGATGCCAGCTATGCGGCGGCCCTGGTGTCCCTGGGGGATGCCCACGTGGGAGCGGGGCAGGAGGCCCAGGCGCGCGAGGTGCTCGGAAGGGCGCGGGAGCTGGCGCTGGCCCAGGGCCACCCGGGGCTCGCCGAGGAGATAGACGAGCGGCTCTCGGAGCTGTCCTGAGCAGGCCGGGGCGTTGATGTCCAATTCTGGCGAGCGCCCCGGATCCAGGCCTGCCATCTCTTCCTCCATGGCACCTCAAGATCTTCTCGATCAGGACCTCTGCTACCGGGCGCTCTCGGGGAGGGATGCTCGGTTCGACGGGCGGTTCTTCACCTGCGTGAAGACGACCGGCATCTACTGCCGGCCCATCTGCCCCGCGCGGACGCCGAAGCGTGAGAACTGCGTCTTCGTCCCGAGCGCCGCGGCCGCCGAGGCGCTGGGGTATCGCTCCTGTCTGCGCTGCCGGCCGGAGACGGCGCCGGACACGCCCGCCTGGGCTGGGACCGAGGCGAGCGTCGCGCGGGCCCTGAGGTTGATCGACGAAGGGGCGCTGGATGAGGGCTCGGTGGAGCAGCTCGCCACGAGGCTGGGGGTGGGCGTGCGCCAGCTCCACCGCGTGTTCGTGCGGCACCTGGGGGCGAGTCCACACGAGGTGGCCAGCAGCCGGCGCTTGCTGGCGGCCAAGCAGCTCATCACCGAGACGTCGCTGCCGTTCAGCGAGGTGGCCAGCGCCGCGGGCTTCCAGAGCCTGCGCCGGTTCAATGATGCGGTGCGGAAGGCCTACGGTCGCAGCCCGAGCGCCCTGCGTCGTCCCACGAAGAGCACGGAGGCGGGGGCTTCGGCGGCCATCTTACTCCGGCTCGGCTATCGCCCGCCGTTCGACTGGGAGCGGGTCCTAGCCTATCTCGGAGGGCGAGCGATCCCGGGGGTCGAGGGGGTGACGGCGGAGACCTACCGTCGGACCTACCGCCTGGGCGGCGGCACCGGCCTCATCGAAGTCTCTCACCAGCCGGAGCAGCGCTCCCTCTCGGTTCGCATCGACGGTGCGGGGACCGCGCCTGTTCGGCAGATCGTGGCGCGCCTGCGCAGGCTGTTCGATCTCAACGCGGACCCCGCGGCCATCGGCCTGGCGCTCGGAGGCGATCCGATTCTCGGGCCTCGCCTCGCGCGGGCGCAGGGCCTGCGCATCCCCGGCACGTTCGAGCCCTTCGAGCTGGCGGTCCGCGCCGTGCTGGGCCAGCAGGTCTCCGTGAAGGGAGCGACGACGCTGGCGGGACGCCTGGTGCAGCGCAGCGGCAAGCCGGTGGGCGACGCGCGAGATGGGCTCACTCACCTCTTTCCGACGCCCGAGGAGCTGGCCCAGGCGGACCTGTCCGGGCTCGGGCTCACGGGGGGACGCATCCATGCCTTGAAGAGCCTGGCGGCGGCGTGCGCGTCGGGGGCGTGTGAGCTGAAGCCGGGCCAGAGCCTCGAGGACAGCGTGGCGCGGCTCGTGACGCTGCCGGGCATCGGCGAGTGGACGGCGCACTATGTGGCGCTGCGCGCGCTCGGTGAGCCCGATGCGTTCCCCACGGCGGACCTCGGCCTTCGCAAGGTCGCGGGCGGCGGCGTGGCCATCGAGCCTCGGGTGCTCGAGCGCATGGCGGAGGCCTGGCGCCCATGGCGGGGCTACGCGGCGCTGTTGCTGTGGACGGAGCCCATGCTCGACGCAGTGCCGAGCGTGGCGGCCTGAGCGCGGAGGACACAAACATGAGAATCCCCATGGCGGATGCCCTCGCCACCACGCGTCTCGACACTCCCATTGGAGAGCTGCGGCTCGCCGCGAGCCCGGAGGGCCTGGTCGCCATCCTCTTTGCTTGCGACGAGAAGACGCTGCCCGCGGCGCGAGGCACCGCGCCTGCTCGGGCTCACCTGGACCGGGCCTGCACGGCGCTCCAGGAGTACTTCGCGGGCCGCCGGACGACTTTCGAAGACGTGACGCTCGCGGCGGGTGGAACGGAGTTCCAGCGTGAGGTGTGGCGCGCCGTGAGCGGCATTCCCTTCGGCCAGACGGTCAGCTACGCCCGGGTGGCAACCCGGATTGGCCGCCCCAAGGCGGTGCGCGCGGTGGGGCTCGCGAACGGGCAGAACCCGATTCCTCTCATCGTGCCGTGCCACCGGGTGATCGGCTCCAACGGGAGCCTCACGGGGTTTGGCGGGGGCCTGCCCACGAAGAAGTGGCTGCTCGAGTTCGAAGGGGCGCTGGCAGCCGCGCATCGCTCCTAGGAGATGACGCCGCGCAATTCGGCGCGGATCGCATCCGCCCGGTGGCGGATGTAGACGTCCGGGTGGGCCGCCGCCAGCCGGAGCACCTCCGCCAGCCGGCTCCGGAGCCCCGAGTCCATCGCTCTCCAGTCGATGCCGGCCAGCTTCGTGAGCGCCGTGCGCCGCACGTCCAGGTCCGTCTCCCGCTGGAACGCATCCAGCAGGCCGCGCGCCGTCTCCTTCACCGAGTCCGCGTCCGGAGGCGGGCACCAGTACAGCGCCCGCATCGCCCCCGCCTTCTCGGCGTCCACGCCCTGCCGCATGTACCAGAGCAGCCGCTCGTGCACCTGCGCCAGGCCCACGCCTCGCACCGCCGCATCCACGAAGTGCCGGTTGCGGCTCGGGTCCTGCTCGTAGATGGCCGCGCAGATCAGCGGCTCGAGCAGCTTCGGGTGCACCGACTCCGTCAGCCGCACCAGCCGCACCACGAACCACTTCTTCCGCTCGTCATAGAGCGCGCTGCCCAGCCACTTCAGGTCCTCCTCCGAGGCCTGCAGGTAGTGCGCCGCCATGGCCGGCAGCCGGGCCGCCTCCTCGTTCGCCTCGGAGTGAGCGGAGGGCGGCTCCGTCTCTCCTGGGTATGGGTAGGCCATGTGGAAGCGGCTCAGGCGCAGGAAACCCTCCGCCCGGGCTTCCCAGTCCCGCGTGTCCGGGTGGCTGCGCGCGATGGCCTCCAGCACCGCCGCGCGCAGGCGCAGCCGCTCGATGCCCAGCATCTCCAGCGCCAGCTCGCCATGCCCCGGCGAGTCCAGCGGATCCGCCGGCCCCGCCGTCACATCCAGCCGGTCCGGCCGCAGCGCCAGCAGCAGCGAGCCCGTCGTCTGCAGGCCCAGCAGGTTGCCCTCGTCCTGCACGTGGAGGATGACCGAGGCCAGCGGCCCCGACAGCTCCTTGGGGCCCTGCAGCACCAGCGGCTCCGGCGTCACCGCCAGCTCCTCCAGCGGGTGCTCCACCCGCTCGGCCGTCAGCCCCAGCGCGGCGCACGCGGTGCCCGCATGCCCGGTGTCTCGCACCAGCGCGCGCAGGAGATCTCCCGTCGTCAGGTGTGGGCCTCGCGAGAGCTGCTTCGCACGGACCAGGTTCTCTCCCACTTCACGGCCGAGTCCCTGCTCGTGGGCATAGGCGGACCAGTCCAACGGGTGTCTCCTTCCCTGGAATGAAGAGGGGCGCTGCCTGAGAAGCGCCATGCTCGCACATCCCGGCGCTCGATGATCTCTCCCACCCCCCGCGCCTTCGTGCGGAAGGCCACAAGTCTACCCGGACCTACATGCGCCAGGTCAGCCCCACCCCCGCAACCTGCCGGAGATAGGACAGCTCGTTGCGCGGCAGGCGGGTGCCATAGAGGGAGTAGGACAGCTCCACGTCCAGGTGCTCGCCCATGGGGCGCGCCAGCTTGAGCGACAGCGAGTTCTGCCCCTCGTCCTCCTCCAGGAGGACGATCTCCGGCGAGAGGTAGATGCCGTCCGGGTAGCGGCTCAGCCCCAGGGCTCCCTGGGCCAGCAGGGTGACGTGCCACGGCAGCCGTAGCCCCGCGCTGGCGCTCAGCCGGTGCCGCAGCATCGTCTCGCCGAAGCTGTTGGAGCTGATCTCCTGGAAGGAATAGGTGAGCCCCAGCGCCACCGGTCCGCGGTAGGTGTAGGTGGCTCCCGCCGCCAGCGCCCCGTCCCTCCGGCGGCCCAGGGAGAAGCCCTCGAGCCCCTCCGGGGGGAGACGCGCCTCCACGCTGTAGCGCCGCGCGCCGTAGTCCCCGAAGACGCTCAGCGAGTGGCGGCGGTTGAAGCGGTAGCGCCCCAGGAAGCCCACCTCGGAGCCGCCGAAGTTCGCCTGCCAGTCCGGGCGGTAGACGAAGCGGTGGGCTCCGGCGCGGATCCGCAGCGCCAGCCGCACGTCCGGCACGTACTCGAGGAAGACACTGGCCCCCAGGTCCGAGTAGTCCCGGCTGCCGCCGCGCCGGTCCTTGGCTCGCCCCTCCACGCCCAGGCCCAGCTGGGTGCCCAGGGCCGTGGAGCCCTCCAGCGCCGCGGCCTGCACCAGGACGTCCTCGGTGGGGTAGCGGATGTACTTTCGGCCTCCCAGCTCATAGCGGCCCACCAGCTGGAGGCTCTCGCCGGTGACGCGGCCCTCGCCAGCGGCCAGCAGGCTCAGGCCCATGTCCGGCAGCGGCGCCGGCGTCTGGGAACTGTGGAAGTCCCGCGGCGCGTTCGAGTCCACCATCAGCCGGGTGGTGAGGCGCAGGGCTCCCTCCGTGTCGGCGGCGCGAGCTCCCCCAGGGAGCACGAGAGCGGCGAGCAGGAGCGTGGAGAGGGGCCGTAGCACGCACACCCACCATACCGTGGGCTTTGCCTGCACGCCTTGTTCACGAGAAGCCGGGGCCGCCCGCCTCGCCGGTGACGGGGCGACGGACCCCCGTTACAGTCCCCTCATGCGTCTCGCATCTCTGATCCCCCCCTGGGCCTGCCTCGCGCTCGTCGCCTGCGCCCCTGCCTCCTTTCCTACGGAGCTCAAGGGCGAGAGCACCGTGCCCTCCGGCCCCCCCGGCACCACCACTGGCCTCAACGCCTTCCCCCCCATCGCCAGCTTCAGCGGGCTGGACTTCAACCAGAACCAGGACTTCAAGAACCAGGGCATCACCAAGGACGAGGTCAGCTCCGTGCGCGCCAAGTCCCTGGAGCTGCGGCTGCTGAGCCCCGGTACCGCGGACTTCACCTTCCTGGACACCCTCGAGTTCTTCGCCAAGGCCGGCGATCAGGAGGAGCGCATCGCCCGCAAGCAGGACATCTCCCGGCTGAGCCTCTCCGCTCCCAACCCCGTGCTGAGGATGGACATGGTGGACGCGGAGCTGCAGCCCTTCGTCGCCGCGCCCTCCATGAGCTTCATCGTCCGAGGCAAGGGCCGCATGCCCGAGCAGGAGGTGCGCCTGCAGGCCGTGCTCGTGCTGGATGTGCAGGTGGACCTGTTCTGAGCCGGCCCGGGGGCGCCTACTTCAGCTCGCGCACCCGGCGCTCGATGGCCTGGGCGCGTGCGTCCAGGTCCTTCGCCAGCGACTCCAACTGCCTCGCCTCGGCCTCGAGGGTGGCCAGGTTGTCGAAGTCTCCGGCGGCCAGCTGCTGCGCGCGCACCCGGTTCACCTCGGGCCGGTGATCGCTCGCGCGGACGGGCTCCGACGCGGTGGACACGCCCGGGGTGGTCTCCGGCGGCGGGCGCTGCGGCGTGCCATCATTCTCGATCAACAAGCCCGGAGGGCCGTCGCGGGGAGGCGTCGGCTCCGCCTGGAGGTCCTTGTTGGAGTTCATCCGCAGGCGCATGCGCCGGTCCTGCTCGTCGAACATGGCCTCCTCGCCGAGGAAGTCATTCATCCGGCGCTCGAGATCCTTCTCCTCGCGCAGCTCGGCGATGCGCGTCTTCAGCGCGCCCAGCCGCTGCTTCACCTTGTCCTCGGAGTCGCGCAGCGCGTCCGCCTGCTCGAGCAGATCCTCGGGGTCATCGCTCGCGTCGGCGGGGCTCAGGGCCGGCACGCGCGAGGCGGGCAGGGCCGCGCGCACCGCGTCCCGCTCGGTGCGCAGCTCGCGCATCCGCGACAGGAGCCGGGAGCGCTCCTGCCTGTCGCTCGTGGCGTCCCACGCCGCCCGCACCCGCGCCAGCTCCTCGGACAGCGCCGCGTGCAGCGCCACGTGGGCGCGCTCGGACTCGCCCTCCGCGCTCGCCACCGCCTGCGCCAGCCCGGTCAGCTCGCCGCTCAGCTCCTGCGAGCGCCGCAGCGCCTGATCCAGCTCCGCGCTCGAGGTGAGCTTGCCCTGGCGCTCCGCCTTGAGCGTCTCGATGCGAGAGGCCAGCCCGTTCAGCTCTCCGCGCAGCGCCTGCTGCCGCTCGCGCAGCGCGCGCACCCCCGCGCGTGCCGCCTGGGCCTGCGTGCGTACCGCCTCCAGCCCCGAGGCCGCCCATGCGGGCGCTCCAACGAGCAGGCACAGCAGCAGCAGGGGCAGGGGGCGCTTCATGACTCCCCCATCCTCAGCAAAGCAGATGCCAGCTCGCAAGCCCGCACTGGGCTTCCGCTGCGAACAGAAGCCCAGCAGTTCCGAGGGGTTCGGAACCGGGGGCGCACACCCCCGAGCGGGCTGGGGCGGTGGAAAGTCACGGGGGAGCGGACGTAACCATGGTTTTTCGAGGGTTCAACCCTCCTCGGGGGCCTCCCCCTTGGAGATGAAGCCGTACTTCTCCAGCTTGTAGTACAGGGCGGACGTCTTGATGCCCAGCAGGCGAGCCGTCTCCGTCTTCACTCCGCCGGCTTTCTCATAGGCCCGGGCGATCAGCTGCCGCTCGATGTCCTCGAGGATGTCTGGCAGCGGACGGTCCCCGTGGGGGATGGGCAGGCCGGTGGCGTCCGTGCGCGGCGTGCTGGTGCTGAGGTGCGAGGGCAGGTCCGCCTCGGTGAGCACCTCGCCCTCGGCGAAGACGAGCGACTGCTCGATGACGTTCTCCAGCTCGCGCACGTTGCCGGGCCACGCGTGGCGGGCCAGGGCGCGCAGGGCGCTGTCGTCCAGGCCCTTCACGCGCCGGTTCACCCGGGGGGCGTGCTTGGTGACGAAGTGGCGGGCCAGGGCGGAGATGTCCTCGGGGCGCTCGCGCAGCGGGGGCAGCATGAGCGGGACGATGTGCAGCCGGTAGTAGAGGTCCTCCCGGAAGCGGCCCGCCTTCACCTCGGCCTGCAGGTCGCGGTGCGTGGCGCTCACCACGCGCACGTCCACCTTGAGCGTCTCCTCGCCGCCCACGCGTTGGATCTCCTTCTCCTGGAGCACGCGCAGCAGCTTGGTCTGCACGGAGGGCGGAATCTCTCCAATCTCGTCCAGGAAGAGGGTGCCGCCGTCGGCCAGCTCGAAGCGGCCCAGCTTGCGCTTCACCGCGCCGGTGAAGGCGCCGCGCTCGTGGCCGAACAGCTCGCTCTCCAGCAGCGTCTCCGCCAGGGCCGCGCAGTGCACGACGACGAAGGGGCCGTCCTTGCGCGGGGACTGGTGGTGGAGCATCCGGGCCACCAACTCCTTGCCGGTGCCGCTCTCGCCGCGCACCAGCACGGTGGCGTCGCTGGCGGCGGCCTTGCGCACCTGGGCCAGCAGCTTCTGCACCGGCTCGCTCTCGCCCACCAGGGTGCCATGGGTGAGGGCGGCGTCGGCGTCATGGGCGGCGGTGCGCGCGCTCAGCTTCTCCACCTGGCGGCGCGTGTTGGCCAGCTCCAGCCCCTTCTCCACCTTGGCGCGCAGCACGTCCGGCGGGAAGGGCTTGGTGATGAAGTCGTAGGCGCCCTCCTGCATCGCCTGCACGGCCGTCTCGATGGTGCCGAAGGCCGTCACCACCATCACCACCGCGGCGGGGTCCAGCGCCTTGAGGGCCTTGGTGACGGCGATGCCGTCCATCCCGTCCATCTTCAGATCCGTGACGACGAGATCGAACGGGGACTTCTTGTAGGCCGCCAGCCCGTCGGCGCCCGAGCGGGCCGCGGCGACGGTGTGCCCCGAGCGGGTGAGGGTGACGGTCATCCCCTCGCGGAGGGTGTCGTGGTCATCGATGACGAGGACGCGAGCCATGGCTGCCTTCTCCCCCAGGTCGGGGGCGGGTGTCACTACAACACATGGCGTCGGCTCGCGGCACCCGGGGACGCGCGCGCCTGTCCGCCACCAGAAGCCGCTGGCGCCGCGTGGCCACATGCGCTTTATCCGCGCCATGGCCTCGACGACGGACTCCGCCCTGCTGGAACTGCTCTCCCACCACGCGCCCGCGGACGCCAAGGAGCGCGAGGACCTGGAGCGCATGCGCGCCTTCGCCTCCGAGCTGCCCAGCCCCTTCTCCCGCTCGCAGCCCACGGCGCACTTCACGGGCAGCGCGGTGGTGGTGGACCCGGCGGGTGAGCGCGTGGTGCTCATCCACCACGGGAAGCTGAAGCGGTGGCTGCAGCCCGGAGGGCACGCGGAGGTGGAGGACGGCGGCAGCATGGAGGCCTCGGCGCTGCGCGAGGCCCGCGAGGAGACGGGCTGCCAGGTGCGGCTGCACCCCGCCGCGCCGCGCCCGCTGGACGTGGACGTCCACCGCATCCCCGCGCGAAAGGACGAGCCCGAGCACCTCCACCTGGATGTGCGCTACCTGGTCATCGCGGAGAACCCGGAGGCGCTGGTGCATGATCCGAACGAGTCCTTCGGCGCCCAGTGGCTGGGGTGGGCCGAGGCGCTGGAGCGGGCCGATGAAGCCCCCTTGCGCCGGCTGCTGGAGAAGGCCCGCGCCGCCGCGCTCGGCGGCAGGGCGGGTTGAGACTCGGAAGGTGGGCAGGCATGGGCTCAACCCATGGCGGGGGGAGTGGGACACCCAGTGAAGGGGGGCGTCCAGCTCTCCTGAATTGAGAGCTTTCCGCGCTTTTTATTTGGAAGGGCAGTTCACAGCGGCGGATTTCTTGGCTTGAATGGCGCCCGTGGATCCTTCCAACGACGATCAGCTCATTCGCGACTTCTCCAAGCGCGGGAGTCTGCTGTTCCTGATGTGGGTGCTGGCACCCTTCCTCATCTGCGCGTACCTCATCGCCATGGCGCTGGGAGTGCCCAGCACCGAGGCGCTGACGTCCGTGGTGCAGTACATGCTGCCCATCTCGGCACTGTGCTGCGTCGCGTACCCGTACGTGGCGCTGCGCTATCTGGCCTCCGAGACGCTGCGGCAGCTGCCCGGGGACGCTCCGGGAGACAGGCTGCGGCGCATCCTGCGGATGCCCTGGCGCGCCAGCCTCTTCATCTCGTACGCGGCCTGGACGGTGGGAGGCTTCGCCTTCGCGCTCATCGTGAGCCTGGTGCACGACAAGGGGCCCATCCGGGTGCTGCTGGGCACGCTGATCGCGTTCTGCTTCGGCGTGGTGGTGTCCTTCCCGTTCGGCATCAGCCTGGAGAGGCTGGGGCTGCCGCACGCGATGAAGGAGCGCAAGGCGCACGCGTCGCTGCTGCTGCAGGGCTCGGGCGCGTTCTGGCCGCGGCAGACGTGGTTCCTGCCCTTCACGTTCGTGGCCTCCATCATCGCCACGCTCATGCTGTGCATCTGCGTGGTGGTGGTGAAGCTGCTGGGGCTGCGCGACGCGCTCCACGCGCAGCTGGTGGCGGAGGGCGCCACGAAGTCCGCGCAGACGATCCAGGACTTGAGCGGCTCGATGTTCTCGGACCTGGCCTTCGTGCTGCCGTGGGTGGCGGTGCTGGCGCTCATTCTTCCCACCATCACCGCGTGGATGCTGGCGCGGCGGCAGGCGCAGGGTGCCAGCGCGGTGGGCAAGGCCATCGAGGGCCTGGCGGTGGGGCGCATCTCCTCTCCGGAGTGGGTGTCCACGGATGAGATTGGCGACCTGGCGTTCGCGCTGAACTCGGTGCTGGGCAAGCTGCGGCAGATCCCGGAGACGCTGGCGTCGTCGGCCACGCGGCTGGTGGCGGCGGGCAAGGAGCTGAGCGAGGCGAACAACGAGCAGCAGCAGAGCCTCAACCAGCAGGCGGCGGCGATCCAGGAGACGCAGGTGACGTCCCAGGAGATCAAGCACACCTCGCAGATGACGTCCGAGCGGGCCGAGTCGATGCTCCGGGTGGCGCGGCGCGCCGAGGAGCTGGGCCACGAGGGCGAGGCGGCCATCGAGCAGTCCATGCAGGGCCTGGCGACGATCCAGCAGTTCGTGGACGCGATGCAGGTGAAGCTGAACCGGCTGGCGGAGAGCGCCACGCAGATCGGCGAGATCACCGAGGCCGTGAAGGACATGGCGGACCAGTCGAACCTGCTGGCGGTGAACGCGGCCATCGAGGCGGCGCGCGCCGGAGACAACGGCAAGGGGTTCGCGGTGCTGGCGCGGGAGATTCGAGCGCTGGCGGACCAGTCGGTGAAGAGCACCACGCGCATCCGCACCATCCTGGGCGAGGTGATTGGCGCCATCCGGGCGGCGGCGCAGATGGTGGAGCAGGGCTCTCGAGACATCGCGGGCGGCCTGGAGCGCATGAGGGCGTCCAGCAACAGCCTGCGCGAGCTGTCCAAGCTGTCGCAGGAGAACTCGGCGGCGATGCGGCAGATCGTCGCGGCGGTGAATCAGCAGAACGCGGGCATCTCGCAGATCTTCAGCGCCATCGCGGACCTGTCGCAGATCATGGACAGCACGCTCAAGCGGCTCGAGTCCACGCAGCAGGCCACGGGCACGCTGGAGGCGGTGTCCACCGAAGTGAGCGAGATGGCCCAGCAGTTCACCGTGAACTGAGCTGCTCGAGGCTCGGGGAGCGAGGCCCCTCTCAGGAGGGGCTCCTCGTGCCGAGCGGCAGCGTCAGCGTGAACGTGGTGGCGCCCGGCGTGGAGGTGAACTCCAGCTCTCCGCCGTGCGCCCGGACGATCTTCCGCGCCAGCGGCAGCCCCAGCCCCGTGCCCTTCTCCCGCGTGGTGAAGAAGGGCTCGAAGATGCGCTCGCGCTCGGCCTCGGGGATGCCGCTCCCGTTGTCCCGGACCTGGATGGCGTAGTGCCGCGCCTCGGCCCGCCCCGTCACCTGGACATGCGCGCCCGGCGGCGAGGCCTGCACGGCGTTCTTCACCAGGTTCACCAGCGCGGCCGTCAGCAGGCTCCCGTCCGCCTCCAGCCGGGCGGGCGCCGCCTCCAGCTCCACCTTCACGCCCTTGGCCTCCGCCTCCATGGCCAGCAGCTCGCACGCGCTCGACAGCAGCGCGGGGGCCTCCACCGGTGCCCGGGCCAGCGGCTGCTCGCGGGCGAAGGCCAGGAAGTCCTCCACGATGCGCTGCAGGTACGCCACCTCGCGCTGGATGCGGCCCACGTGCTCGGCGGCGTCGGTGGCGCTGCCGGCCCGCAGGTCCTCCGCGAGCAGACCGGAGAACAGCTCGATGCCCCCCAGCGGGTTGCGCACCTCGTGCGCCACCCCCGCCAGCATCAGCTTGAGCTGCCGGTCCCGACTCTCCAGCGCCCCGCGCATCTCCTCCAGCTCCCTGGCCAGCACGCCAATCTCCCGGGTGGGCTCGGGCGGCACGGGCGTCGTCAGGTCTCCCCGCCCGATGCGCAGCGCCGAGTCCATCAACCGCCGCAGCGGCCGGGCCAGCCCGCGGGCCGTGAGCACCGCCACCGCCGCCAGCACCGCCAGCGCCACCGCGGTGGCCACCGTGAAGGTGCGTGAGAGCTGCGCCAGCGGACCGAAGAAGGCCGCGCTGCCCTCCACGGCCACCGCGCCCACCACCGTGTCTCCCTGCAGCACCGGCGCGTAGCCCGTCTTGTAGAGCCGTCCGTCCGAGCCCTTGAAGAGCACCTGGCTGGCCGCGCGCTCCCCGGCGAACACCCGCGTCAGCTCCAGCCTGTCCCTGGCCAGCTCCGGAACCTCCACGCCCACGGGCAGCCCGCCGCCCACGTCCACCCGCACCCGCCCCTGCACATCCACCGCGAACACCCGGCGCACGCCGCTCGACTTCTGCACGTCCGCCAGCAGCCGGGTGAGGTTGCGCCACGTGCGCGTGCCCTGGACGTCGTCCCCGGGCTCGATGGTGAGCATCCGCTCTCCGCTCACCTGGCTGGCTGTCGCGGCGGCGATGGCCGACAGGCTCTGCCCCAGTTCCTCCTCCAGGATGGAGCGCGCCAGCGCGTAGCTCGCCGCTCCCGTGAGTCCGAAGAGCGCCAGCGTGGGCAGCAGGAACGCGATCAGCAGCCGCGCCGAGAGCGAGCCCAGCGCGCCGCGCAACCCTGAAGTCGGAGGAGGGGGGTCACTCATGGCGCTCGGCTCAGCCCGCCTTCTTCTCCTCGGCGGCGTCCTTCTCGAAGAGGCTCTCCAGCTCCGCGCGCGCCCGGGCCGCCATCTCGCTGAGCTTCTTCTCGTCCTTGTGGTACGGGTAGGTGGCCAGCATCAGGTCCTCGTCATGCTGCCGGAAGCGCTCCAGCGTCTTGCGGCTCTCCGAGTAGGTCAGCCCCAGCTCCTGGAGGATCTCCCCCGTCATCTCCAGGCTGGAGACCCACGTCTCGCGCATGATGTGCTTGATGCCCAGGTTGAGCAGCCGGTAGGCGTGCTGCCGGTTTCGGGCCCGCGCGAAGATGGTGAGGTGCGGGAAGTGCTGAATCACCGTCTCCGCCGTCCGCACCGACGCCTCTACGTCGTCGATGGCGAGCACGAAGATCTTCGCCTTGTCCGCCCGCGCGGCCCGCAGCAGGTCCAGCCGCGAGGCGTCCCCGTAGTAGACCTTGTTGCCGAACCGCTTGATGAAGTCGATGTGCTCGGAGCTGATGTCCAGCGCCGTGAAGCCGATGCGCTTGGCGCGTAGCAGTCGTGCCGTCACCTGTCCCACCCGGCCCATGCCGGCGATGAGCACGGGGTTGTCCTCCGAGGGAGCCACGTCGAACTCCCGGTGCGTCTTCCTCGTGAGCCGGGGGCGCAGCCACCGCGCGTACGCGGTGAACAGCAGCGGGGTGGTGACCATGGAGAGGCTGACCACGACGACCATCAGGTCCGCCAGCTTCGCGTCCATCACGTGGAAGCCCACCGCGAGCCGGAACAGCACGAAGGCGAACTCGCCGCCCTGCGAGATGACGATGGCCATGCTCAGCGCCTGCTCGTTGCCCCCGAAGGCCCAGCGGCCGATGGCGTAGAGCGCCGCCGCCTTGAGCACCACCAGCCCCAGCACCAGCCCCAGCACCAGGAGCGGGCTCGTGGAGACCAGGCCGATGTTCACCGACATGCCCACGGCGATGAAGAACAGCCCCAGCAGCAAGCCCTTGAAGGGCTCGATGTCCGCCTCCAGCTCGTGCCGGAACTCCGAGTCCGCCAGGAGCACGCCGGCGAGGAATGCGCCCAGCGCCATGGACAGCCCCACCGCGCTCACCAGCGCCGCGGTGCCCATGACGAGCAGCAGCGCGGTGGCGGTGAACAGCTCCTGGCTGTGGAACGAGGCCACCACCTTGAACACCGGACGCAGCGCGTAACGGCCCGCCAGGACGACGCCGACGAGCACCCCCGCGCCCTTGAGGGCCGCCAGCCACGTCGGCTCGGTGGACGGGGTGTCCGAGGTGCCGAGGAGCGGCAGCAGCGCCAGCAGCGGGATGACGGCCAGGTCCTGGAACAGCAGGATGCCGAAGGAGGCCCGGCCGTAGTCGGCCGTCAGCTCGTTCTTCTCAGCCAGCAGTTGGAGGGCGAAGGCCGTGGAGGACAGCGCCAGGCCCAACCCGACGATGAGGGCCGTGGAGGCCTGCAGCCCGGCCACCATCCCTGCTCCCGCCAGCAGCACCCCCGTGCCCACCACCTGCGCCCCACCCAGTCCGAACACGGACTTGCGCAGCTCCCAGAGCCGGGAAGGTTGCAGCTCCAGTCCGATGAGGAACAGCAGGAGCACCACGCCGAACTCGGCGAAGTGCAGGGTGCTCTCCACCTCCGAGATGGCGCCGATGCCCCAGGGGCCGATGATCATCCCCGCCGCCAGGTAGCCCAGGACGGAGCCCAGCCCCAGGCGCTTGAACAGCGGGACGGCTACCACGGCGGCCGCCAGGAAGATGAGGGCCTGCTGGATGAAAGACATGTTCTCCTCATTGCACAGGCTCCCGCCCGGGAACAATCTCCTGTGCCTCGCCGGGTAGAGTGAGGGCATCCTCCGGGGCCTGATGGAGCCGCTTCCTACCGCCTTCCTCCTCGTCATCGCCGGCGTGCTGATGGCGCTGAGCGTCCTGCTCAGCCGCGCCTCGAGGCGCTTCGGGCTCCCTGTGGCGATGCTCTTCCTGGGCATCGGCATGGCCGCGGGCTCGGACGGGCCCGGGGGCATCGAGTTCAACGACTATGGCGCCGCCTTCCGCCTGGGCACGGTGGCGCTCGTCCTCATCCTCTTCGACGGCGGCCTCAACACGCCCCTGTCCGCCGTGCGTGCCGCCATCCGCCCGGCCTCGGTGCTCGCCACGGTGGGCGTGGTGGCCACGGCGGGCTTCACGGGCGTGGCCGCGCACCTGCTGTTCGGCTTCTCCTGGCCGGTGGCCCTGCTCTTGGGGGCCATCGTCTCCTCCACGGACGCGGCGGCCGTCTTCTCCGTGCTGCGCGGCAGCGGGCTGCACCTCAAGCGCCGCGTGGGCACGACGCTCGAGCTGGAGTCCGGCCTCAATGACCCGATGGCCGTCATCCTCACGATGACCCTCACCCAGAACCTGGTGAGCGGAGCGGCGCTGGCCTGGCGGGAGGTGCTGCTGGATATCATCATCCAGATGGTGGTGGGCGGCGGGATGGGCCTGGGGATTGGCTGGGTGGGCCGGCAGATCCTCAAGCGGCTGCGCCTGCAGGCAGCGGGCTTGTATCCGGTGATGACGCTGGCGCTGGCCTTCCTCGCCTTCGGCGTGCCCACGCTCTTCCAGGGCAGCGGCTTCCTGGCCGTGTACACGGTGGGCGTGATGATGGGCAACGAGACGCTGCGCTACCGCACGGGCCTGCTGCGGGTGCATGACGCGCTGGCGTGGCTCTCCCAGGTGGTCATGTTCCTGGTGCTGGGGCTGCTCGTCTTCCCCGAGCAGCTGCTCGATGTGGCCTGGGTGGGGCTGGGGCTCAGCCTCTTCATGGCCTTCGTCGCCCGTCCGCTCGCGGTGCTGCTCTGCCTGCTGCCCTTCCGCTTCCCGGCGGGGGAGATCGTCTACACCGGCTGGGTGGGGCTGCGCGGCGCGGTGCCCATCATCCTCGCCACCTACCCGGTGCTGGCCGGGGCGCCGGATGCCAACGCGGTCTTCAACGTCGTCTTCTTCATCGTCGTGGTGAACGGCTTCATCCCCGGCGCCACCGTGCCCTGGGTGACGCGCAAGCTGGGGCTGGCGGCCAACGTGCCAGAGCCGCCCCCCGCCGTCCTCGAGATCGCCTCCACGCAGCTGCTCAACGGCGAGCTGAGCGCCTTCTACATCGAAGCGGCCTCGGCCACGGCGGGGGCGCGCATCGCGGAGCTGCCGTTCCCGCCCGAGTCCGCCGCCATGCTCATCGTCCGCGGCCTGGAGCTGCTGGCGCCCAAGGGCGACACCGTCCTCCAGGCCGGGGACCACGTGTACGTCTTCTCTCGCTCGGAGGACCTGCCCTTCCTGCGCCTCATGTTCGGCCAGCGGGAGGACGAGTAGGGGGCTGACCGGATCCGCTTTACGGGATGCCACTGCGCGTAGTACCTGCATTCACATGCGCTCCGGAGCCCTCACAGCACCGCTGCTGATCCAGGGACGGGGAGCGCTCTGGCGAGTGCTGGCGGCCAGTGGGGTCCTCCTGGCACTCGGAGTGTTGGCGGGGGCCTTCGAGCCCGAGGCGCCGGCCGGGGTCTCCGTCACGCTGGAGCGAGGCTCCCGGGAGGGCGCCCAGGTCGTTCGTGGGGCCAGGCCCTCGCTGGGAGCCGCTGCCCAGCGCTCCGGCATGCAGTCCCGCTCCTCGGCGCTTCAGGAGCAGGACGCCATCGCGGGGGGCTCGCAGTCGTCCGGCTCGCTGCCACAGCAGGTGCAGGCGCCGCGCGGGCGGGTGAGGTTCCAGACGGACACGCAGGCGGTGCTGCGGCTGGTCCGCGAGCGGCAGGACGCCATCATCACCGCGTTCTCGCACCGGCTGCGCGATGCCTCGACGCCCGGGGCCGCCAGCCACCCGGCGGATCGCCCGAGCATCGTCACCAGGCCCCTGCGCGGTCCTCCCGCCCCCGGCTGATGTGCCCCTGAGTCGCGGCCCCCCGGGCCGCCCTTGCTGTCCGGCCATCCGCCCTGGCTCTCGCCCGAGGTCCGCGTCCGCGGAGCTCCGTGTGGGGGCGGGGTGCCTCTCCGTTCCAGGTGAACTCCCATGCATGGCGCTCACGAGCTTCTGCAGGCCATCGCGGTGGTCCTGTGCGTCGCCGCGGTCACGACGGTGCTGTTCCAGCGACTGCGCCAGCCCGTCGTCCTCGGCTACATCCTCGCCGGCCTCATCGTCGGCCCCTATGTGCCCATTCCGCTCGTCGCGGACGCGGGCGTCGTCCATACGCTCTCGGAGCTGGGCGTCATCCTCCTCATGTTCTCGCTCGGGCTGGAGTTCAGCCTGCGCAAGCTGTTCTCCGTGGGGCCCACGGCGGGGCTCACCGCCGTCATCCAGTGCAGCCTCATGGTGTGGCTCGGCTTCGTGGTGGGCCGCGCCTTCGGGTGGACGTCGCTCGAGAGCATCTTCACGGGTGCGCTCATCGCCATCTCCAGCACGACAATCATCGCCAAGGCGTTCGATGAGCAGGGCATCCGAGGCCGGCTGCGCGAGCTCGTCGTCGGCGTGCTCATCGTCGAGGACCTGATCGCCATCCTCCTCATGGCGATGCTCACGGCGGTCTCCACGGGCAGCGGCCTGTCCGCGGGGGGCCTGGCGCTCACCGTCGGCAAGCTGGCGGCGTTCCTCGTGGGGCTCGTGGTGGTGGGGCTGTTGATCGTCCCTCGGGCCATGCGGGCGGTGGTCCGGCTCAACCGGCCGGAGACGACGCTGGTGGCCAGCGTGGGCCTGTGCTTCGCGGTCTCGCTGCTGGCCCAGGCGTTCGGCTACTCGGTGGCGCTGGGCGCCTTCCTGGCGGGCTCCCTGGTCGCCGAGTCCGGGGTGGAGAAGGAGGTGGAGCACCTGGTCCAGCCCGTGAAGGACGTGTTCGCGGCCATCTTCTTCGTGTCGGTGGGCATGCTCATCGATCCGACGCTCATCGCCCGCCACTGGGTGGCCATCTTCGTGCTCACGGTGGTGGTCATCCTCGGGAAGATCCTCAGCGTGTCGCTGGGCGCCTTCCTCACGGGCAATGGCACCCGCACCTCCGTCCAGTCGGGCATGAGCCTGGCGCAGATCGGCGAGTTCTCGTTCATCATCGCCAGCCTGGGGCTCACGCTGAAGGCCACCGGTGAGTTCCTCTACCCGGTGGCGGTGGCGGTGTCGGCCGTCACCACGCTGACCACGCCCATGCTCATCCGCGCCTCGGACCCCGTGGCCACCTTCGTGGACCGCAAGCTGCCGAAGCCGCTGCAGACGTTCGTGGCGCTGTACGGCAGCTGGGTGGAGCAGCTGCGAAACGCTCCGCCGCGCCAGACACGGGGCGCCAATGTCCGGCGGCTGGTGAGCCTGCTGCTCGTGGATGCGGTGCTGCTGGTGGGCCTGGTGATCGGTGCCTCCCTCTCGCTCGACAAGGGCTCCGCCTTCGTCGAGGAGAAGGCGGGCCTCGATCCGGTGCTGGCGAAGCGGCTCATCATCGGGGGCGTCTTCGTCCTCAGCCTGCCGTTCCTCGTCGGAATCGTCCGGGTGGCGCGCCGCCTGGCGGCGGAGCTGTCGGCGGTGGCGCTTCCCCTCAAGCCGGAAGGGAAGACGGACCTGGCGGCGGCGCCTCGGCGGGTGCTCGTCGTCACGCTGCAGGGAGTCATCGTGCTGCTGGTAGGCGTCCCGCTGGTCGCCATCACCCAGCCGTTCCTCGGTGGGTTCGCGGGCCCGCTCATCGTGCTGGCGCTCCTCGTGGCGCTGGGCATCTCCTTCTGGCGCAGCGCGACGAACCTGCAGGGGCACGTCCGGGCGGGAGCGCAGGTCCTCGTCGAGGCCCTCGCCGCGCAGTCCCACGCGAAGGCGCACGGCGCCGAGCACGGCGCCACGCCTGAACCCCTGGCACAGGCCCATCAGCTGCTGCCCGGCCTGGGCACCCCGACGCCGGTGCGGCTGGAGGAGACGAGCCCCGCGGTGGGCAAGACGCTGGCGGAGCTGAACCTCCGGGGCGTGACGGGCGCCACGGTGCTGGCCATCCACCGAGAGGGCGCGGATGTCTCCATTCCCACGGCGGGGGAGGTGCTCCAGCCCGGGGATGTGCTGGCGCTGGCGGGGACGCATGACGCCGTGGAGGCCGCCAGGGGCCTGCTGACGGCGCCGGCGTCATAGGGCCACCGCGCCTCAGTCGAACATGGCGCTCAGCGCCTCGCCGAGCGTCTCGACGCCGACCACCTTCAGCCGCGTCTCCTCCAGGCGCCGAGCGCTGCCGCTGGGCAGCACCACGCGCTGAAAGCCCATCTTCACGGCCTCGGCGAGCCGGGGCTCCACCTGGCCCACCGCGCGCACCTCGCCGGCCAGGCCCACCTCGCCGAGCACCAGCGTGTGTGGGTCCATCGGCCGGTTCTGCAGACTGGACACCAGCGCCGCGCACACGGCCAGGTCGCACGCGGGCTCGGACAGTTGCATGCCGCCGGCCACGTTGACGAACAAGTCACAGCCCACCAGGGGGATGTCCTCCTTCTTCTCCAGCACGGCGGCCAGCAGCGCCACGCGGTTGCCGTCCACGCCGATGGCCGTGCGCCGCGCGGTGCCGTAGCCCGTGGGCGCCACCAGCGCCTGCACCTCCACCAGGAGGGGCCGGGTGCCATTGAGCGTGGATGTCACCACGCTGCCGGACTTGCCCACCGGGCGCTCGGCCAGGAAGAGGGCGGAGGGGTCCGGCACCTCCACCAGGCCCAGCCCCTTCATCTCGAAGACGCCGATCTCGTTGGTGGAGCCGAAGCGGTTCTTGTGCGCGCGGAGGATGCGGAAGGGGTGGCCGCGCTCGCCCTCGAAGTAGAGGACGGTGTCCACCATGTGCTCCAGCACGCGAGGGCCGGCGATGGAGCCCTCCTTCGTGACGTGGCCCACGATGAAGGTGGGTACCCCCGAGCGCTTGGCGAAGGCCATCAGCCGCCCGGCCACCTCGCGCACCTGGGTGATGCTGCCCGGCGCGTTGCCCAGCTCTGGCAGGTACATCGTCTGGATGGAGTCCACCACCAGCGCGGTGGGCTTGAGCGACTCGGCGGCGGCGAGCACCCGGTCCGCGTCCGTCTCGGCGAACAGGTGCAGGGCCTGGCTCTCCACGCGCAGGCGCTCGGCGCGCATCTTCGTCTGCCGCAGGCTCTCCTCGCCGGAGACGTAGAGCACCGGCCCATGACGGGACAGCCGATCCAGCGCCGCCAGCAGCAGGGTGGACTTGCCGATGCCGGGGTCCCCTCCGAGCAGCACCAGCGAGCCGTCCACCACGCCGCCGCCCAGCACGCGGTCGAACTCGGCGATGCCGGTGCGGCGCCGCACCTCCGCCTCGCCGCTCACGTCCTTGAGGAGCACCGGCTTGGAGGCTCCGCCCGAGGCGCCCCAGGCCGGGCGCTTCTCGTCCACCTTCGCCGCGGTCTCCTCCAGGAGCGAGCTCCAGGCGCCGCAGTCCGGACACTTCCCGAGCCACTTCGCCGTCTGGTACCCGCACGCCTGGCAGGTGTAGTGCGTCTTCGCCTTCGCCATGGGTAGGGTTCTCTAGCCGTTCCCCCTGACGTTTCCCCCACTTTTTGACGGTTCTCTCGAAGCCGGGGGCAGGCAGCCGTCCGGAGAGCAGGCGGGCAGGGGAGCGCTCGCGATGCAAGGGGCTGCTGTCAAGTTGTCCCCCGGGGACAAGCACCTCACCTTCCTCCCCAATGGCGCCGCACGCTGCGGTGCTCTCCATTCAAGGAGGCAGTCAATGAGTATCATTGCGTTCCTGGTGATTGGTCTGCTGGCCGGTCTGATTGCGCGAGCGCTGATGCCGGGCAATCAGTCCATGGGCCTCATCGCCACCACGCTGCTCGGGGTCGCCGGCTCGTTCGTGGGCGGCTTCGTCGCCTCGTTCTTCTACTCCGATGGCCGCAGGTTCGATCTGCACCCGACGGGGCTCATCTTCTCGGTGATCGGCGCGATGCTGGTGCTCTTGTTGGTGGGCCTGGCCGGACGCAGCAGACGCGTCGTCTGACGCACACGCGGTAGCGAGGGGGAGAGCGGCGGGTTCGATTCCCGCCGCCTCCATCCTGTCACGTGTTTGTCGAGCATGGGCAGGTGCACCTGGAACCTCGTGCCCTCACCCTCGCTTGAGCTCACGGTGATACGCCTGGGCGGGACAGGGGCACTGCCTCCGGGTGATAACCTCCCGAGATGGCAACCCGCCCAGCCGACCCCTACGAGACGCTCGCCCAACGCCTCGCAGGGCGACTCATCCGACGGTGGACGCTTCACGGCGGGGTCTCCGCCAAGGTCCAGGCCCTCGATCTGGAGGCGCTCGCGCTCTGGGAGCTCCTCGTGAGCTCGGCGGCCCTGACATTCATGGACCGCTGGGGGCTCGAGCCTCGGGTGGAGGCCGAGAGGCGCTCGAAGACACGAGCCTTCCTGGATCGTGCGGTGGCCACGCTGGTCCGAAGAGACGGTCGCTGAATCGACCCCCGCCGAAGAAGCTCGAGGAGCCCTCGGAGGAGAACGTCTCCTCGCCAGCGTGCTGGGCGCTCGATCGCCTGTTCGTTCCCCGCGGCCCTCCTCTGGAAGATCCTCGCGGGCCATGAGCCCACGCCCCCTCCTGAACCGTCGCGCGCTCCTGCGCGCAGGTGCCTCGCTCGCGCTCCCCTTCGCGCTGGGCCGCTGCCACCCACCCGAGTCCACCGAAGGGCTCGAGCCGGACCCCGCCGGCATCCTGGACCTGCCCGAGGGCTTCAGCTACCGCATCCTCGAGCGCCGGGGCGCGCTCATGGATGACGGATTCCGCGTCCCGGGACAGCCCGATGGCATGGGCTGCTTCGCGGGACCGGCCGGCAGCAACACGCTGGTGCTGATGCGCAACCACGAGCTGGAGCCGGGGCAGGACGCCATGGGCCCATTCACCGAGGGCCAGCGGCCGGACCTGGCCTACCGCCCGGAGGAGCTCAGCCCGGGAGGCGTGACGCGCGTGGTGGTGGATGCCACCACCTTCACCCGGCTCTCCAGCAACCTCGTGCTGGCGGGCAGCATGCGCAACTGCGCTGGCGGCACCTCTCCCTGGGGCTGGCTCTCCTGTGAGGAGACGCTCGCGGAGGGCCATGGCTACGTCTTCCTGTGCGACCCGGCCGCCAGTAGCCTGCGGGCCCCGGTGCCCATCCCCGGTCTCGGCAGGATGAACCACGAGGCCGCCGTGGTCGACCCGGAGAGCTTCGTCACCTACCTCACCGAGGATCGCAACGACAGCTGCTTCTACCGCTTCGTGCCCGAGACGCCTGGCGCCCGCCTGGGCCCGGAGTCGCGCGGCCGGCTGCAGGCCCTGCGCATCGAGTCCATGCCCCGGGCCGTGAGCGCGGAGGCGAAGCGGGGTGACACCTTCCGGGTGGACTGGGTGGACCTGCCGAGTCCGAGCGCGCAGGACGACACCCTCCGGCGGCAGGGCGTCGAGCGCGGGGCCGCCCTCTTCCGCCGGGGCGAGGGCCTCTTCCTCCACGGTGGCGCCGTCTTCTTCTGCGCCACCACGGGCGGTCCCCAGGGCGGCGGGCAGATCTGGCGCTACCAGCCCGAGGGGCTCCAGGGCGGCAGGCTGGAGCTGCTGGCGCAAGCGGAGGAGCGGGGCTTGCTCGACATGCCGGACAACCTCTGCGTCGCCCCATGGGGTGACGTGGTGCTGGCCGAGGATGGGGACAACGCGCGCTGGCCCAACGAGTTCCTGCGCATCCTCACGCCCTCGGGGGAGGTGCGAAACCTGGCGCGCGGCGCGCTGGGCTCGGGGGGAGAGTTCGCGGGCGTCTGCTTCTCGCCAGACGGGCGAGCCCTGTTCGCCAACATGCAGAGCGATGGCCTCACGCTGGTGATCACCGGCCCCTTCCAGGAGTACACCGGCACGGCGCTGTAGCGCCCACATGCTCCGAGCCTCCCTGCGGCACTGGGCCCCGGAGGGAGGGCTACCGCCCTCTTCGCGCGTGGCTACGTTTCCACGGCGAAGGGGAGGTATGGCTCGGAAAAGCAGAGGCAGCTCGACCTGGCTGCTGGCGGGGATGGCCTGCGGGTTGCTTTCGGCCTGTCAGGCCGTGAACGGCTGGGGTGACACCCTGCCAGGCTGCGAGGCGCTCCTTTCCACCGCCCTCCACGCCGAGGAAGACGGGCTGCCGGTCTTCCATCTCTTCCTCTCGCCCTCCCTGCCGGAGGCGGATGGTGATCAGCAGGCGCGGCTCGTCTATCGGGACCGCTGCCATTCGGTGGAGGTGAAGGTCCGCGGCAACACCTCCCGCGCGTTTCCCAAGCTCAGCTACACCCTCACGTTCGCGCCCAGCGCTCCGTTCGAGGAGCCGCTCCTGGGCGACGGCTTCACCGCCCGGCGCAAGCTGGTGCTGATCAGCCCCTTCAACGACAACTCCTACCTGCGCTCCAGGCTCGCGTTCACGCTGTGGAACCGCATGTCGCCGGACCACCTCCAGGTGAAGACCGGCAGCATGATCCTCTACCTGAACGGCGAGTACTGGGGCCTGTATACGGCCGCTGACCACGTCGACCGTGAGCTGTTGGCGGCGCAAGGGCTCAACCCCATGGGAGAGCTCTTCAAGGCCGTCGAGCCCGAGGCCAACTTCTCACGCCACACGTCCGAGGGCTCGCGCAAGTCCTCGCTCATGGCCGGCTTCGAGAAGAAGGCGGGCCAGCCCGAGCTCGGGCCAGAGGCCTACGAGAGCATCCTCGCGCTCACGGAGTTCGTGTCGGGCGCGGACGCGGAGACCTTCCGGGCCGAGCGAGGCTCGTGGATGGAGACGCTCGACTACGAGGACTGGTGGATCTTCGCGACCCTGGTCCACGCGAATGACTCGGTGGCGAAGAACGCCTACCACTACCGCTCCCCGGGAGCGGAGGGGCGGTGGCGCTACATCCCCTGGGATCTCGATGCCAGCTTCGGCCAGGAGTGGAACACCTGGCGGAGTGCTCCGGAGCTCTTCGCTGACTTCGCGGATCGCAATCACCTCTTCGCGAGGATGCTGGCCGACCCCTCCATCGCCGAGCCGATGCGCGAGCGCTACCGGACCTTGCTGCGCGACGAGCTGAACGTGGAGCGGGTGCTCGGGCTCATGGAGCAGTACGCGCGGGAGCTCGCTGCGGCGGCGCGGCGCGACGAGGCCCACTGGGGCGGTGCCTACCGCGACTTCCGGCGGTGGAGAGACCGCACGGACTTCACCACCCATGAGGAGGAGATCGAGTACCTCCGTCAATGGGTCCGCAGGCGGTGGCACGGGCTGGAGCAGCAGCTCCCCTGAAAACGCGGACAGGCGCGGGTGGGCCCATGGCTGGCCGCCGGAGCAGAGACGGCGTCTGGCAGAAGACGGCCTGCAAGCTACTGGGGTAATGGTCGGCTCTTCCCTCCATTCCTACTCTCGGGCGCACGGTTGCAGGGCGAGGCCTCCAGGCATTGCCCCGGATCGTCTGAACCCGCCACCCTCTCAATTCTTGTCATGCAACCGCCGAGGGGGCGCGCGCACGGAGAAGGAACCCTATGAAGAAAGCATGCACTCACCTGATGCTGGCGCTCACGGTCGCGCTGCTGGCAGGTTGCTCGGCATCGTCCCCCGACACAGGCTCGGCGCGCTTCGCCGTCTCCGCGCCCCAAGCCCTCTCCTCCAGCCTCGCCCGGGTCTCCGTCACCTCCAGCGCTGCGGACATTCCCACCGTGACCCTGGACCTCGCGCTCTCCAATGGCGTGTGGGGCGGCATCATCGGCGACATCCCCGCGGGTGCCGACCGCTCCTTCCATGCACGGGCCTTCGACGCCACGGGCACCCTGCTCTTCGAGGGCTCCGCCTCGGGCATCACCATCTCCGCGAACCAGATGTCGCTCGTCGCCATCACCCTCCAGCAGCTCAATCCACCGCCTCCCTTCGACAACGAGGCCCCGCTCATCGACTCCCTGTACGCCACCGCCACCTCCGTGCCAGCGGGTGACCTCATCTTCTTGAGAGCCACCGCGCATGATCCCAACCCTGGCGATACCCTCACCTACGCCTGGAGCGCCACCGCGGGCTCCTTCGGCTCTCCCTCCAGCGATTCCACCTGGTGGACGGCTCCCACTTCCACTGGCATCCAGACCCTCACCCTCACCGTGACGGACTCTCGGGGCCTGTCCTCCAGCATTGCCCTGGCCGTCAACGTCACCCACAGCGGAGGCGAGGGCGATGCGCTGCTGTCCATCTCCTTCAACAGCTCACCCGTGGTGGCCTCGCTCAGTGCGGCTCCCACGCGGCTGGCCGTGGGGCAGACGACGGCTGTCTCCGTCTCCGCTTCCGATCCGGATGGCGACAGCCTGTCCTACTCCTGGAGCGCCACCTGCGCCGGTTCCTGGAGCAATGCCTCCTCCAGCTCGGCTCAGTTCACCCCTTCGCTGCTGCCCGCTGGGGCCTGCAACAACTGCCGCCTGACGGTCTCCGTCTCGGACGGGAACGGAGCCGCGACCACCGGCTCCGTCGCCCTGTGCGTCAGCAACACGCCTCCCACCAACCACCTCGCCCCTGTCATCGTCCGCTCCTATCGCTCCTCGGACACCGCCTCCCTGGGGCAGGTGCTCACCTATGAGGTGGTGGCCAGCGATCCGGAGGGTTCCGCCCTCAGCTTCTCGTGGGAAGCCAATCTCGGCACGCTGGGCACACCCACCCACGACGTCTCCCGCAGCCGCATCTCCTGGACGGCGCCCTCCTCCTGCATCAGCACGGGCGCTCCCCCCACCATCACCGTCACCGTGACCAATGCCTTCAACCTCACCGCATCCCGGAGCTTCACGGTGAGGGGGCTGCCGACCTGTCAGGCGCATTGGATCTACACGGGCTCCATGACCGAGCGTCGCTCGAGCCACACGGCGACGCTGTTGACCAGTGGCAAGGTGCTCGTCACGGGGGGCGGAAGAGATGAGGACTTCTTCCTCGCCGAGGCGGAGCTGTACGACCCGGCCACGGGCACCTGGAGCCCCACTGACGCGATGAGCGATCTTCGCGCCGCCCACACGGCGACACTGCTGCCCGACGGCAAGGTGCTCGTCACGGGGGGAGCCAACAACATGTTCGGCGAGCTCGAGACGGCGGAGCTGTACGACCCGGCCACGGGCACCTGGAGCCCGGCCAGCCCCATGGGCGAGGGCCGCTACTTCCACACCGCGACGCTGCTGCCCGACGGCAAGGTCCTCGTGGCGGGCGGAATCGGCCCGAGTGCCAACCCCGAGGTGGCGGAGCTATATGACCCGGCCACGGACACCTGGAGCCAGACCGGCGCCATGGCCGAAGCTCGCTGGGCCCACACGGCGACGCTGCTGCCCGATGGCAAGGTCCTCGTGGTGGGGGGCATCGGTCAGGGCTATGTCCGTCTCGCGACCGCGGAGCTGTACGACCCGGCCACGGGTACCTGGAGCCCGGCCGGCGCCATGGCCGAGGCTCGCGCCGACCACACGGCGACGCTGCTCCCCGGCGGCAAGCTTCTCATCACAGGTGGAGATGGGGATGGTTTCGTCACTCTGGCGACGGCGGAGCTGTATGACCTGGCCACGGGGACCTGGAGCGCGGCCAGCGCCATGACCGAACCTCGAGAGAGCCACACGGCGACGCTGCTGTCCGACGGAAAGGTCCTCGTGGCGGGGGGCTTCAGTGACGACGCCCTCGCGACGGCGGAGCTGTACGATCCGGCCACGGACACCTGGAGCCCCACCGACTCCATGGCGGACCCTCGCAGTGGCCACACGGCGACGTTGCTACCCAACGGGCAGGTGCTCACCGCGGGAGGGGGCACCACCGATGGCTGGCTCTCGACGGCGGAGCTGTATACGCCCTGAGCCCTGGGCGCCATCCGCTGCACGGGCCACCACGGCCCGTGCAGCGGCGTCACCGCGCTGAACCCCGGGTGCTAGTGCGGCTGACGCGCTCTCTCTAGTATCCGCGTTGGCTGGAGCACCAGCCGACCTCGAGAGGGAGCACATCATGAAGCGGTTGCAGGACAAGGTCGCGGTCATCACCGGCGGCGGCAGTGGCATCGGAGCGGCGACGGCCGCCCTCTTCGTCCAGGAGGGCGCCCGGGTGCTGCTGGTGGGCCGGAACGCGGAGAAGCTCCGCAAGACGGTGCAGACGATCAACCACGAGAACGTCACCTATGCCGTGGCGGATGTCTCCCAGGTCGAGGACACCCAGCGCTACCTCCGCGAGACGGTGGAGCGTCACGGCGGGCTCGACATCCTGGTGAGCAACGCGGGCATCCAGGGGGAGTTCGCTCCCATCTCCGACATCTCCGTGGAGGCCTTCGACTCGGTGATGGCCATCAACGTGCGCGGGACGTGGCTGGCCATCAAGTACGCGTTCCCCGAGCTGCGCAAGCGCGGCGGCGGGAGCATCATCCTCACCTCCTCGGCGGGAGGGCTCGGCGGGATGGGGATCTCCTCGCCGTACGTGG
The DNA here is from genome assembly GCF_020103725.1 of Hyalangium gracile. Lineage (NCBI taxonomy): Bacteria > Pseudomonadati > Myxococcota > Myxococcia > Myxococcales > Archangiaceae > Hyalangium > Hyalangium gracile. Next base: position 349,856 of record NZ_JAHXBG010000004.1, read on the forward strand.
CCAGCAAGCACGCCGTCGTGGGGATCGCGCGCGCGGCAGCGATCGACGGCGCGCCCCACCGCATCCGGGTCAACGCGGTGTGCCCGGGCCCCGTCGACAACGACATGATGACCAATGTGGAGCGGATGATGGGAGCCGGCCACGAGGCCGAGGTGCGGGCCTGGGTCGCCGGGCGCGTGCCCCTCAAGCGCTTCGCCTCCAACGAGGAGGTCGCCAGGCTGAACCTCTTCCTCGCCAGCGAGGACAGCAGCTACTGCACCGGCGGCGCCTACACCGTGGACGGTGGCTGGTCCTCCAGCCTGCCCTGAGTACGTCACACAGCGGTGGCTGGCGCAGTGGTGCGTGATGCAGCGCCCGTTGGGACCGTTGCTGTCGGAGCTACATGCCCGAGTTTTTTTCTCGGGCCTCCAGTCATCGTCGCCTCTCGGTTGGATGGGGGCCAACGCGATAGCCTGTGGCCTCCATGAGCGATGACTCCTTCGATGTTCAAGCAGCGGCTGAGCGATTCTGGAGCGCCTTTCTGGCGCTCGTGGCACCGCTGCGGCCCGGTTTCGAGGAATCCCCGAGGAGACTCTTCGAGGCGGTGGAGCAGGCACTTCAAGATGCTGGCTTCGACCTCGCCTTTGATGTCACCGCGGACAGGGACTCGACCGTCCTGCTCATTCTCACTCCGGAAGGGGACGCGGAGGTCGCGCGTGTCGTCGACGCCATCGTCGCGTGCGCACCCACCCTTCCGGGATGGCGGGTATTCGGACGCCGGCAGCGCGTACGCTCCTGGCGCGATGCGTTGACCCTCGTCGGCAGCATCGCGGATGTGGACCTGGGGGACGCCCGGTTCTGGATGTCCCCGCCTTCACCTGGCGGTATCCACATCTCGATGGTCGCGGCGGCGCTCGGCGACTTCGAGCCACGGAGTGCCCGAACGGTGGCCATGCTGACGCTTCACCACCTGCTCGGCGAGGCACTCGTGATGCGGGTGGTCCGCGAAGTCTCGGCCTCCGCCACGGACCAGCAAGGCCGAGAGTACATGTCTCCGGAGAAGCTGGTCCTGACGCTGCTTGCCAACAACGAGGAATGAGCCCTGGAGCATGAAGCGCGGCACGGAGGGCCTCCCACTGCGCGGCATGCGTCGGTGTGGCCAGAGATGACTTGTCCTGGCTGAGTCGCGGCTCATCGGGCGGCTGTCGCTGCGCGCGGGGGGCAGCTGCCTGGAGCCCACCGGGAAGCTTCGTCCGCTGTTCGGCCTCAGGCTCGATGCCCTTCGCCAGGCGGTGGCTCGGCGTGTCCGCTCTCCGCAGGAGCTTCGAGGCGAGCACGACCACCGGTCCTCTCGCATCCCTTCGTCTGAGCGCCGTCTTCCGACGGTTGCGAGCGCTCAGCTCCGGCGGCGCCGGAACAGGGCCAGGCCCGCCAGCAGGAGGCCCCAGGCTGGCGCGCTCCCAGCGGCGGCGCATCCGCCACCGTTGTCCTTCTCACCCTCTTCTTCCTCTTCTTCGCCTGGGACATCGACGGGCGTGCCCTTGCCCACCGTCACACTCAGTTGCGTGGCCGCGGCCCTGTCTCCATCGCTGCCCAGATCTCCGTTGGAGGAGTTGCCCGCCGCGAAGAGCTTGAGGGTGACATCCTTCGCGGGCGCGACGAGCGTGAAGCTGAAGCGCAGCTCCCCGGCGGTGAAGGGCTGGGCAGCGGAGTGCGTCAGCTCGGTCCCCAGCTTCTTCATCCCGGTGGCGCCGGCCTGGAGGCTGGCCTCCGCGTTGTCCACGGCGATGTTCAGCCCTCCCGTCTTCGCGGCGCCGCCTTGGATGATGAAGGTGTACTGGCCCGTGGCCCCGGGCTCCAGGGTCGCGGGGCCCTCGAGCGCCACGGTGGGGATCGCTCCCCCCCTGTGACACGTGTTGCACGTCGTCCCGTCCTTGCCGGACTGGCCGGTGATGCCCGTGCTGGTGGCCAGGGCAGGAGAGGACCACAGCGCCGAGATGGCGAACACACTCGCGATACGGAACAGAGGATTCATCGAAGCTCCAAGAGAGGGGGAGAGCCTCGCGGGGCTCGTGCTGGGCTGTCAGGGCGTCGTGAGCGGCGAGACATCGAGCGCCCAGCAGTAGAAGCTCAGCTCGTCGACGTCCTGCTCGATGAGCGCCGTCAGCGTGGTGCCGCCGCCGTGTCCCGAGTCCCGGAGCGGCAGCAGGAAATAGGGGCCGCCCTGAGTGGCCTCCGCCTGGAGCCTGGCGACCATCTTGAGCGGATCGTGCGGCGGCGCGATGCGGTCGTTCAACGCCGACACGAAGGTCATCACCGGGTAGCGGCGGTCGGCTCGGACGTTGTGGTACGGCGAGTAGCCAGCGAGATACGCGCCCTCGACGGGATCGTCGGGCGAGCCGTATTCGATGACCGCCGAGCTCATGTGGCCGAACGTCGGGAAGCGCAGCATGTCGAGGGTCGGCGCACGGCAGTAGACGGCTCCGAAGGCCTCGGGCGCTTGCATGGCGGCGACGGCGACCAGCAGGCCGCCGTTGCTGTTGCCTCGCGAGACGAGCCTGGAGGGAGTCGTGTAGCCCGCGGAGACGAGCCAGCGCGCCGCGGCGATGTAGTCGTCGAAGGCGTTCTGCCGCCGCGTCTTGCAGGCCGCCTCGTGCCAGGCGCGGCCGTATTCGCCGCCTCCTCGCACGTTGGCGAAGGCGAGCACGCCGCCCAGCTTCAGCCAGGTGGCGTGGAGCGCCGAGAAGCGTGGCTCCAGCGCGATGTTGAAGCCTCCGTAGCCGTTCAGGCGCACGGCCTGCCGGCCATCGCGAGGCACTCCCTTGCGGTGGACGATGAACATCGAGACCCGCGTTCCATCGAGCGACTCGTACCAGACCTGATCCGTCACGTACTCGGAGGCGTCGAGCCCGACGTCGGGGACATGGTACGGCGACAGGCGATCCGTCGCGTAGTCGTACCGATAGACCGACGGCGGCTGCACGTACGACATGAAGCTCACCCACACCTCGTCACCGCTCCAGGCGCCGCTGATGCCGCTGACGATGCCTTCTCCCTCGTTGCGATTCACCGAGCCCAGGGCTGGCAGCGCGAGATCGCGCAGCCACGTGCCGTCCTCGGCGTGGATGCGCACGCGGTGCGACGCCGCATGCGAGTAGACGGCGTAGAGCCGGCCGCCGACACCCGTGACCGTCTGCAGCGTGTCCTCGCTCTCGGGGATGAGCGTTCGCCACTGCGTGGGCGCCGACAGCGGCGCGATACAGAGCCGGCCGCGTGGCGCGTCGAGGTCGGTCTGGACGAGCAGCGAGTCGTCGATCACCTGCACTTGATTGAGCGACCGCATGTCCGGAGCCACCGGCACGAGCGCGTCATCGGCGAGCCGTAGCAGGGAGACGACGTTGGCGTGCACGTAGTCCCACTTGTAGAGCACGGCGAAGCGGCGGCACTCACTCATCTTGACGGAGCACCAGTACTCCTTGTCCCGGTCATCGCCGAACACCCGGCGAGCCGGTGCCCCCGACCCGAGCCGGTGCTCATAGATGGCGTTCCAGTGAGCCTCGTCGCCCGGCGGCACCTCTCCCGGTTCGGGACACGCGGCATAGAAGAACCCGGACGCGTCGGGCCTCCAGGCCACCGACGTGTGCATCGTTCCTCGGGGCCGGTCGGGAAGCAGCTTCCCCGTCTCGACGTCGAGCACGTGGATCACCGCGGCATGGGTGCTTCCGACGGACTTGCCGAAAGCGACTCGAGCACCGTCGGGGGAGGGCACGGCGAAGACCAGGGCCTCGTTGCTCGCCCAGGTGTTGGGGTCGAGCAGCGTCTCGAGCGGCGCGCCCTTGCCACGCCGGAGCATGAGCTTGAGCTTGTCGTCGCTGGCATCCGCCTGCCAGAGAAACTCGCGACCGTTCGGCCCTGCGGGAATCGGCGGCGAGCGCCTCGCATGGCGCGTGGAGCGAGCGACTGCTGCCCGCAGCTCGTCGCGTCCCGGCATCGTGCGCAGCACCCCGTGCGTGACGGCCTCCTGCGCCGAGATCCACGCCTGGGTCTCCTCGGAGTCGAGCCGCTCGAGCCAGGTGTAAGGGTCGTCGAACCGCCTGCCGTGCAGCGTGTAGCCGCTCTCGGGATCGCGTCGCGTCGGGGGAAACTCCAGGGGCCGGTTCAGGGGCTTCATCGGGAACTCACGAGCAAAAGGACGAAGAGCTCTCTACTGATGCTTGACCTGGAAAAGTAGATATCCGCCGCTGAGGATACGTAAAACCGAAGCTCGTTCGATGTCAGTCAAGGGGAGCGCGCGTGTACCTCGGCATCGATGTGGGGACGTCGTCCGTGAAGGCGGTACTCGTGGATGCCCAGGAGCGCATCCTCGCCAGTGCCAGCGTGGCCCTGGAAGTCACTCGGCCGCGCCCAGGCTGGTCCGAGCAGGAGCCGGATGCCTGGGTGCGTGGCTGTGAACTCGCGCTGGACGAGCTCGCGGCCTCCCACCCGGCGGAGCTGGCGGCCGTCGAGGGCATCGGCCTGTCCGGTCAGATGCACGGCGCCACCCTGCTTGGTGCTGATGACCGGCCGCTGCGTCCCGCCATCCTGTGGAACGATGGCCGCTCGCAGGCCGAGTGCCCCGAGCTGGAGGAGCGCTGCCCCCGCTCCCGGGAGATTGCCGGCAACATTGCCATGCCTGGCTTCACCGCGCCCAAGCTGCTGTGGGTCGCCCGGCACGAGCCGGATGTCTTCTCCCGCACGCGCAAGGTGCTGCTGCCCAAGGACTATCTCCGCCTGTTCCTCGTGGGCGAGCACGTCTCGGACATGTCGGACGCCGCCGGGACGCTCTGGCTGGATGTGGCCCGTCGCGCCTGGTCCGAGGAGCTCCTCGCGGCCACCGGGCTCCAGCTCTCGCACATGCCACGGTTGGTGGAGGGCTCGGAGCGCTCCGGCCAGTTGCGGCCCGAGCTGGCTCGGCGCTGGGGCATGACGCGCTCGCCCGTGGTGGCGGGCGGTGGAGGAGACAACGCGGCCAGTGCCATCGGTATCGGCGCGGTGCGGCCTGGCGAGGCCTTCGTCTCCCTCGGAACGTCCGGCGTGCTCTTCGTCTCCAACGCACGCTTCTCCCCAAACACGGAGGGCGCGGTGCACGCCTTCTGCCACGCCGTGCCCGGCACCTGGCACCAGATGGGAGTCATCCTCTCCGCCGCGGCGAGCCTCGAGTGGTTGTCCACGCTGCTCAGCGAGCCTGCGCCCTCGCTCGTCGCCGCCCTGGGAGAGCGCGTCCAGGCTCCCTCTCCCGTGAAGTTCCTTCCCTATCTCTCCGGCGAGCGCACGCCGCACAACGATGCCTCGGCTCGGGGCGCGTTCGTGGGACTGGCTCATGGAGACGGCCGCGCGGCGCTGACCCAGGCCGTCCTGGAGGGCGTGGCCTATGCCTTCGCCGACTGCCTGCGGGTGCTCTCGGAGGCGGGGACACAGGTGGCTCGCGCTTCGGCCGTGGGCGGTGGCTCCCGCTCACCCCTGTGGCTGAAGATCCTCGCGAGCGTGCTGAACCGGCCGCTGGACGTGCACGCGGAAGGTGACTTTGGCGGCGCGTTCGGAGCCGCCCGCCTGGGCCGGCTCGCGGCCACGGGCGAGGACCCTTTCAAGCTCGCGGTGCCTCCCCCCGTGGCTCGAACGATCGAGCCCGATGCGGCGCTCGTCCACCGCTATGCCCAGGAGTACCCGCGCTGGCGCCGTCTGTACCCCGCGCTCCGGGAGTGAGCCCCTCAGCCAGCGGAGGGCCGTGCCTCGGCCGCCAGCGCGGCGAGGTCCGCCCGCCGGGGCAGCGCGGCGTAGGAGCCGGGCCGGGTCACCGTGAAAGCCCCACAGCGGCAGGCCAGCTCGAGGGCCCGCGTCAGCTGCTCCCTGTCCGCGGCCCAGGCGGCCAGCGTGTCCCGGGTGAGCCGCGCTTCCACCACCGCGGAGAGCAGCCCGCCGATGAAGGCATCTCCCGCGGCCGTGGTGTCCACGACCTGGACCTTGGGCGGAGTCACCTGAAACCGGCCCTGCGCCGTCACGGCCGTCACGGGCTTGCCTCCGTCGGTGATCACCACCAGCACGGCGCCCCTGGCCCGCCGCTCCTCCAGCCAGCGCTCCTCGGGCACGCCGTTGCGCAGCAGCTCCAGCTCTTCGCTCGCCAGCTTGATGAGCTGCGCCCTGTCCAGCAGGGCGGTGACGCGGGCGATGTCCACGCGGTGGCCGGGCCACAGGTTGGGGCGGAGGTTGGCATCCACGCTGATGAGCGCTCCCGCGGCGGCAGCCCGGTCGGCCACCGCGAAGGTGGTGGCGGTGATGGCCTCCTCGGTCAGCGTGTTGGAGCACAGGTGCAGCAGCGCCTGAGCGTCGAACAGGTTCGCGGGGAGGTGCTCGGGGCGGTAGAGCAGGTCGGCCGAGGGCGGCCGGTAGAAGTCGAAGCGGCGCTCGCCCGAGGCATCCCGCGAGACGAAGGCCAGCGCGGTCTTCGCCTGGTCCGTGCGCTCCACGTGGCGGATGTCCACCCCGTGCGAGGCGAGCTCTCCGAGGATGAAGTCCCCGAAGCGGTCCTTTCCCAGCATGCCCACGAAGAGGCTCGGCACCCCGAGCCGGGCACAGGCCACGGCGACGTTGGCCGGTGCCCCTCCCGCGTAGGGCGTGAACGTCTCCGGCGCGGTGGAGTCTCCCAGCCGGCTGGACAGCATGTCGACCAGCGCTTCACCGAAGGCGATCAGTCGCGTCATGGCGGGCGGCTCCCTCAGGCGGCGGGCGGGGAAGGGTGCTTCGCGTTGAGCTCCCGGAGCGTCGCCACCACGCCCTTCGCATCGAGCTGCTTGCGCAGGTCCAGGTACAGGTCGACGAAGCCCTGGTGCGCCGGCATCCGGGGGCCGACGAGCTCGGGAATGCCGAGCAGCGTCATCGGCGAGTCGCTCGGGACGACCTTCTCCAGCACCACGCGCGCGTTGGGCTCGTTGATGGGATAGCGCTCGCCCTTCTCGTCCGCGCCGCCTCGCAGGTAGCGATCATAGGCCGCGAGGAAGAACGCGATGCGATGGTAGGGGCGGCCCTTCTCCAGGATGAGGTTCACCGTGGGCAGCAGGAAGCCCGGAATCTTCGAGCCGCCATCGATGCACAGCCGCGCCAGCTGATCCCCCACGGCCTGGTTGGAGAAGCGCCGGATCAGCGTGGCCTTGTACTCCTCGAGCTCGAGCCCGGGGAGCGAGCGCAGCCACACGCCCGCGTCATGGTCGAGGAAGTCGCGCAGGTAGCCCGAGAAGAGCGGGTCGCGCAGGGCTTCGTCCACCTTGCGGTACCCCGAGAGGTAGGCCGGGTACGAGAGCATGGTGTGGCTCGCGTTGAGCAGGCGGATCTTCGCCTCCTCGTACGGAGACACGTCCTTCGTGATCATCACGCCCCCGGCCTCCCACTCCGGGCGGCCGTTGCGGAAGTCGTCCTCCAGGACCCACTGGATGAAGTCCTCGCAGATGACGGGAGCGCCGTCGTCGACGTTGGTCAGCTCGCGCAGCCGCTTGCGAGTGGCATCATCCGTGGCGGGGGTGATGCGGTCGACCATGGCGTTGGGGAAGCCCACCTCCTTCTCGATCCACGCGGCGAGCCGCGGGTCTCGCGCCTGGGCGAAGGCGACGCAGGCCTTCCGGGCCTGGACGCCGTTGTGCCGCAGGTTGTCGCAGGACATCACCGTGAAGGGCTGCACGCCCGCCTTGCGCCGGCGGTCCAGCGCCTCGATGAGATAGCCGAACACGCCCTTGGGCTCGTGGGGGTGCGCGAGATCCTCCACCACCGAGGGGTGCTGGAGGTTGAAGCGGCCCTGCGCGTCGATGAGGTAGCCGCCCTCGGTGATGGTCAGCGAGACGATGCGGATGTCCGGGTGGCTCAGCCGGTCGAGCACCGCCTGGGGCTGCTCGGGCGCGTAGAGGTACTCCACCATGGCCTCGACGACACGCGAGACGTGGGTGCCATCCGGAGCCATCTCGCTCACCGTATAGAGCCCATCCTGGCGCTTCATGACGGCGGCCATGGAGGCGTCCTGTGGCAGCAGGTTGATGCCGCACAGGCCCCAGGCCTCGTGGCCGGGCCGCGAGAGGATCCGATCGAGGTAGATGGCCTGGTGCGCGCGATGGAAGCCGCCCACGCCGATGTGCGCGATGCCCGCGCGCAGCTTGCTCCGGTCATAACCAGGGCGGACGATCGACTTCGGCAGCGAGGAGAGGTGAGCCTGATCCAGGGTATGCATGGAGGGACGCTCAGGAGTGAGCAGGGTGGTGGAGTGCAACGCCTTGGGAGTCGAAGACATGGAAGTGGCGGGGCTGGATGAGCGCCGAGGCCTGCGTGCCCTCCAGCCTGCCCACCTCCGCGGGACAGCGCACGGTGATGCGGCCGATGTTCGGCACCGCCAGGTAGGCGTAGGCGTCGCTGCCCAGCCGCTCGATGACCTCGACCTTGCCGTCCAGGGTGCCCTGCCCGGGCTGGGCCAGTGAGAGCTGCTCGGGGCGCACCCCGATGGTCACCCTGGCGCCCTCGTCGAGCCGCGCCAGGCCTTCCGGCACCGCCAGGGAGGCGCCATTGCCCAGCACGAGCGCTCCGCCCTTCGCGGTGGCCTCCAGGAAGGCCATCTGTGGCATCCCCAGGAAGCCCGCGACGAACCGGTTGGCGGGGCGGCGGTAGAGCTCCTGCGGCGGCCCGATCTGCTCGATGTTCCCCGCGTTGAAGATGACGACCTTGTCGGCCAGCGTCATCGCCTCCACCTGGTCGTGGGTGACGTAGATCATCGTCGCCTGGAGGGCCTGGTGCAGCCGGGCGATCTCCAGCCGCATCTGCACGCGCAGCGAGGCATCCAGGTTGGACAGCGGCTCGTCGAACAGGAAGATGCGCGGCTCGCGGACGATGGCGCGCCCGATGGCGACACGCTGACGCTGGCCGCCGGAGAGCGCCGCCGGCTTGCGGTCCAGCAGGGGCTCCAGCTCCAGGGTGCGCGCGGCGCGCTGGACCTTCTCCTCGATGACCTTGGGGTCCGTCTTGGCCAGGTCCAGCGCGAAGGACATGTTCTGCCGCACCGTCATGTGCGGGTAGAGGGCGTAGGACTGGAACACCATCGCCAGGTTGCGCCTGGCGGGGGGCAGGTCCGTGATGGGCTGACCATCGAGGGTGATCTCTCCGGAGGTGGCTTCCTCCAGCCCGGCGATCAGACGCAGCAGCGTGGACTTGCCACAGCCGGAGGGGCCCAGGAAGACGCAGAACTCACGGTCCTCCACGCGCAGGTCCACGCCCTTGATGACGCGGGTCTCTCCGAACGACTTGGTGAGGGATTGGATGTCGAGACGTGCCATGAGTGGAGCTCCGCTTACTTGACCGCGCCGAAGGTCAGACCGCGAACGAGCTGCTTCTGAGAGAGCCAGCCCAGCACCAGGATGGGGGCGCAGGCGAGCGTGGAGACCGCGGACAGCTTGGCCCAGAACAGGCCCTCGGGGCTGGCGAACGAAGCCACCAGCGCGGTGAGGGGCGCGGCCCGGGTCGTCGTCAGATTCAGCGACCAGAAGGCCTCGTTCCAGCTGAGGATGAGCGACAGCAGCGCCGTGGAGGCCAGCCCGCCCCGGCTCACCGGCAGCAGCACCCGGATCATCTCCTGCGAGGTGGTGGCGCCGTCCATCCGCGCCGCCTCGAGGATGTCCTTCGGGATGTCGCGGAAGTACGTGTAGATCATCCACACCATGATGGGCAGGTTGATGAGCGCGAACACCACGACGAGCAGGATGCGCGAGTCCAGCAGCCCCAGGTCCCGCGACAGCAGGTAGATGGGCACCAGCACGCCCACCCCGGGCAGCATCTTCGTGGAGAGCATCCACATCAGCGTGCCCCGGGTGCGCGCGCTCGGGTGGAAGGCGAAGCTATAGGCGGCGGGGATCGCCACCAGCATGCCCAGCAGCGTGGCCCCGCCGCTGGTGAGCAGCGAGTTCCAGGCGTAGTGCAGGTACTGGGTCCGCTCGAAGATCTCCCGGTAGTTCTCCAGCGTGGGCCCGAAGAACAGGTCCGGAGGCATGGAGAACGCCTCCAGCTCCGTCTTGAAGCTGGTGAGCACCATCCAGAAGATGGGGAAGAAGATGATGAGGGCCACCAGCCAGGCGCCCACCGCCCGTGCGGTCTCCGCCACGCGACGTCGTTGTTTGAGCTTCGACATGGAGGAGGCTCCTAGGCGTCGAGGGATTTGCCGACCAGCCGGATGAGGAAGTAGGCGACGACGTTGGCCAGGACGACGGCGAAGAGGCCACCCGCCGAGGCCGCGCCCACGTCGAACTCGAGCAGGGCCTGGGTGAAGATGAGGTAGGGCACGTTGGTGGTGGCGTCCCCGGGGCCTCCGCCGGTGGTGGTGAAGATCTCCGCGAAGATGCTCAGCAGGAAGATGGTCTCCACCATCACCACCACGGCGATGGGCCGAGCCAGGTGCGGCACCGTCAGGTAGCGGAAGATGGCCACCGGCGTGGCCCCATCCATCTGCGCGGCCTCCTTCTGCTCCTGGTTCATCGACTGCAGCGCCGTCACGAAGATGAGGATGGCGAAGGGCAGCCACTCCCAGGCGACGATGAGGATGATGGACAGCAGCGGCCAGTCCGCGAACCAGTTGACGGGCGTCATGCCGAACAGCTGGGACACCCAGGCGAACAGGCCGGACACCGGGTTCATCAGCAGGTTCTTCCACACCAGCGCGCTGACGGTGGGCATGACGAAGAACGGAGAGATGAGCAGGATCCGCACGATGCCCTGCCCCGGGAAGCTCGCATCCACCAGCACGCTGATGAGCACTCCGCCCACCACCGTGATGACCAGCACGCTGCCCACCAGCAGCAGCGTGTTGCGGACGCTCGTCCAGAAGCTCGGGTAGGTGAAGAAGTAGGCGAAGTTCTCCAGCCCCACGAACGCCGTTTTGCCGGGGTAGAGCAGGTTGTAGTACTGCGTGGAGAAGTACAACGTCATGGACAGCGGGACGATCATCCACGCGAACAGCATGATGATTGCTGGCGAGGCCGTGAGCCATCCGACACGGCGTGGGGAACTGGAGACGCTCATCACGCACTCCTGCTGGAAAGGGATTGAAGCGGAAAGGAGTCGCGCTCAGCGGTCGTAGTAGCCCGCGCGAGCCATGGTGCGCCGGACCGCCTTCTTCGACGTGTTCAGCACTTCGTCCACGTCGGCCGTGCCCGCCAGCGCTCCGGAGATGAGGCGGCCCACCAGCGTGGCCACCGCCTGGAACTCCGGGATGGTGGCGAACTGCACGCCCGTGTACGGCACGGGCTGGAGCGTGGGGGAGGTGGGGTCCGCGGTGCGGATGGCCTCCAGGGTGACCTGGGCGAAGGGCGTGGCCTTGAGGTAGGCCTCGGACGCGTAGGTGGACAGGCGCGTGCCCGGGGGCATCGCCGAGACGCCATGGCGCTGGGCGACGAGCTGGCTGTACTCGCGCGAGGTGGCCCAGCCGATGAAGTCGCGCGCGGCCTCCACCTGCTTCGAGCTGGCGGGGATGGCCAGGGCCCACGTCCACAGCCAGGACGAGCCCTTGTGCGTCACCGCGCGCGGAGCCTTGGTGAAGCCCACCTTGTCCGGCACCTGGCTCTGGGTGGGATCGGTGACGAACGAGCCCGCCACGCTGGCATCCACCCACATGCCACACTTGCCCGCGTTGAAGAGCGTCAGGTTCTCGTTGAAGCCGTTGCTGCTCGGCCCGGGCGGACCATACTTGCTCAGAAGGTCAACGTAGAAGTTCACGGCCTTGTGCCACTCGGGGCTGTCGATCTGCGGCTCCCACTTCTCGTCGAACCAGCGCCCGCCAAAGCTGTTCACGATGGTGGTGATCAGGGCCATGTTCTCGCCCCAGCCGGCCTTGCCTCGCAGGCAGATGCCGTAGAGGCCACGCTCCGGCGCGTGCAGGGCCTGCGCGAAGCCGCGGATCTGCTCCCACGTGGGCGCGTCGGGCATCTGCAGGCCCTTCGCCGCGAACAGGTCCTTCCGGTAGAATGTGATGGAGCCCTCCGAATAGAAGGGCAGCGCGTACAGGTGGCCGTCGTCGCTCAATTGCTTGCGTACGTTGGGCATGAGGTCATCCAACCCGTAGCTGGCGGGCATGGAGTCCAGGGGCACCAGCCAGCCCTGGCGGCCCCACATGGGGGCCTCGTAGGCTCCGATGGTGATGACGTCGAACTGGCCACCTCCCGTGGTGATGTCCGTCGTCAGGCGCTGCCGCAGGGTGTTCTCATCCAGCACCACCCAGTTGAGCTGCACTCCGGGATGCGTGTCCGCGTAGACCTTTGACAAGGTTTGCATCCGCACCATGTCACCGTTGTTCACGGTGCCGATGGTGAGTGTGGTCTGGGCCCGCGCGGTATTGAGGCTCAACACCAGCCCAAGCAGCAGGACGGCATCGTGGAAGTGATTGCGCCTCTGCATGCGGTGCCTCCGGCTGAGCGACCTGCAGCGTAGGCCCCTGTTTCCTAAAACCACGCATCACTATGGGTCCTAGGTGCCATCTGTTAGAAGCTGGACACACTGGAGGATACATGCGCAGTAGTTCGTCCCGGCTTCTTCTCTTCTGGGTGTTCGTCGGTCTGTGGAGCGTTGCCTGTGGCGAGGACTCCGCTCCTGGCAACCAGCCCCCGACCCTCACGGGCCCGACCGCGCAGACGCCGGAGGTGCGCTCCGGCGCCCCGGTAGCGCTCACCCTGGAGGCCACGGATCCGGACGGGGATGCGCTCACCTATGCCTGGGGCCAGACTCCTCCGTCTCCGGCGGGTACCTTCAGCGATGCCGCCAGCGCCACGCCGAGCTGGACGGCTCCCCAGGTGACGGTGGAGACCCAGTTCCAGCTTGGCGTCACGGTCTCGGATGGGAAGAACGGCTCCGTCCACAAATCCGTGACGGTGCGTGTCCTCCCGCCGCTGCCCGCCAACCGGGCTCCGGTGCTCTCCCAGGCGCCCATGGCCTCTCCCTCTTCCGTGACGGGTGCCGCGTCCGTCCAGCTCTCGGTGGCTGCGAGCGACCCGGACGGAGACACGCTCTCCTATGCATGGAGTCAGGTGTTTCCCGCCGCCCCGATGGGGACGTTCAGCAGCGCCTCCTCGGCCAACCCCACCTGGACGGCCCCGAACGTGAGCGCAAACAGCGTCTACGCGCTGCGTGTCACCGTGACGGACGGGAAGGGCGGCAGTGTGCAGGGCACCGTCGAGATCAACGTCGGCGTCAGTCAGGGGAATCGGCCGCCCACCGTGGCCGCCAGCATCACCGGCCCCAGCACACTGCTGGCGGGTGACACGGGCACGTTCTCCCTCACCGCGAGCGATGCGGATGGCGATCCGCTCACCTGGTCGTGGACCCAGTCGGCTCCGGCCACGCAGGGAACCTTCATGGGCTCCACCACCAGCTCGAGCGCCCAGTGGTTCTCGCCCGTGGTGGCCACGCAGACCTCCTTCACCCTCTCGGTGACGGTCACCGATGGCAAGAGCCCCGCGGTGGCCCGCACCCTCACCGTGCCCGTCACGGTTCCTCGCTACACCGACGTCCAGAAGACCTGGGAGGCGGTGCCCTGCACGAGCTGCCACGGCACGGCCGGAGGCGTGAACCTCCGGTTCGGTATGAGCTACGCCAGCCTGGTCAATGTGAACGCCAACGCGTGTGGCCTGAAGCGGGTGGTGCCCGGCGATCCGAACAACTCGGCGATCGTCCTCAAGATGGAAGGCAATGCCTGCGGCACCCGCATGCCCTCCAACGACCAGGCCTATTTCGATGACAACCCTGGCATGGTGGTCCGTGTGCGCTCGTGGATTCTCGCGGGCGCCGCCAACGACTGACCCTCATGGCGGGCGTGCGTGCCTGCTAGAATGCCCGGCTCGACGTTCCCTTCCGCGTGAGGATGGTCGATCTTGCACTCAACCCTGTCCCTGAAGCGCCTCTCCACCGCGTTCTCCCTTCCGCTCCTGCTGACCCTGGGGCTGGCCACCACCGCCTGCGGTGACGGCGAGGACTGTGCCGTGGGCTCGGAGCAGTTCCGCACGGAGCTGTTCTTCGGCCTCGACCGCGAGAACGCCGCGCCCATCAGCGAGGCCGAGTGGCAGAACTTCGTCGACACCTCCGTCACGCCCCGCTTCAAGGACGGGCTGACCATGTTCGACGCCAACGGTCAGTACCTCATGGACAACGGCACCCTCGTCCATGAGAACAGCAAGGTCATCGTCCTGCTCCACGATGGCGCCAAGGCCCGCTCCCAGGACATCGACACCATCCGCGAGGAGTACAAGAGCCGGTTCTCCCAGGAGGCCGTGCTCCGCGTGGACTCCACCTCCTGCGTGGCCTTCTGAGCCTGTCCCCAATGCAACCCATGCCTCCCGTCCTCTTCCGCACCGCTGTGGCGAAGGATCTCCCCACCATCCTGGCCCTGCTGGCCGATGACGCCATCGCGCGCGAGCGCAAGGGCTACGTCGTCGAGCCCACGCCCGCGCTGGCAGCCGCATTCGACGAGATTGCGGCGGACCCCAACAACGAGCTGCTGGTTGGGGAGCAGGAAGGAGAGGTGGTGGCCTGCCTGCAGCTCACGTACATCCCGGGCCTGAGCCGTGGTGGGATGCGACGCGCGTTGGTGGAAGCGGTGCGCGTGCGCGGTGACCTACGGGGGCAGGGCGTAGGGGCTCGGCTGATGGATGAGGCCTTTGCCCGTGCCCGCGCGCGTGGCTGCGGCCTCATGCAGCTGACCACCGACAAGCGTCGGCCGGCGGCTCACCGCTTCTACGCACGGCTCGGCTTCGAGGCTACCCACGAAGGGATGAAGCGCGCTCTCTGAACGGGCCCCCGAGAGGGTGACGAGAGACAGCCGCCGTCATGCTCGCGCGGGCGGCGGCCCCAGCGCGAAGGGGGCGCTGGCGCGCTCGAGCACGAAGTAGAAGTGGCGACCCTCGTGGAGCACGTTCTTGCCGTTCATGATGCCCATCAGCGTGCGGTCGTCGACCTTCTTGAAGTGATCGAAGGTCGGCGCTCCGTCGTAGGCCATGGTCGCGGTGACCTCGCCGCGGAACTCGATCATCCAGACGCTCGCCTCTCCCTTGCCCAACTCCCGATGGGAGAAGAGCGAGCCGTCGGGAGCGCGGCACACGAGCGGCTGCACGTCCAGCGGTCCGCCGAAGTGCTTGCCGACCCAGCCCACCTTCCCCAGCAGCTTCGACAGCGGGTGCCCCGTCGCGAGGTCCGCGCCTTGCCAGCTCCCCCAGAGGTCGTCGAGCGACGCCGGAGGGAGCTCCTTCCAGAACGCATCGAGCTCAGCGGTGTCTCCCCGCTCTCGAGAGCGGAGCACGTCGAGGCGATTCCGCGCGGCCGAGGGACTCATTCGATTCCTCCGAAGGTCAAGACGGGTTTGAGGACCGACCCGTCGCGCATCTTCGCGAGCGCTTCATCGAGCCGATCGAAGGCAAAGGTCCGCACTATCCGCTCCAGGGGGAGCTGCCCGGCACGCCACATGCGCACCAGCTCGGGGATGAACGCCTGCGGGTCGGCATCTCCCTCGATGATGCCGACCAGCGTCCGCCCGTAGAGCAGGTGCGTCTGGCTGATCGACACCGGGTTGGCGCCGCCACGAAGCGCGAGCGTGGCGCACACACCGGGCGTGCCGAGCGCGTGCAGGGCCTGGGTGATCACCGCCTGCGTCCCCACGGTGTCGATACAGAAGTCGAGCCCTCCCCCGAGCGCCTTCCTGAGCCCCGAGCCGCGCTCGCCGACCTCGTCCGGCGCCAGCGCGTGGGTGGCTCCCAGCTCGAGCGCGAGCTGGCGCCGCGAGGGCAGCGGGTCGACCACCACGATGGGCGAGCAGCGCGCCGCGACGGCGGCCATCAGCGCGCCCGCACCCACCGCTCCCGCGCCGAAGATGGCGATGCCCTGGCCGGCCGAGGCCTTCAGCGCTCGCAGCACGGTTCCAGCGCCGGTCTGGATGCCGCAGCCCAGCGGCGCCAGCAGCGCGAGTTCATTCGAGCGCGGCACTCGGACCGCGTTTCGCTGGCTCGCGACCGCGATTGACGCGAGGGAGGACTGCCCGAACCAGCCTCCATGCACGGGCCCCGCTGCGTCGCGCAGCGTCGTGGTCCCATCGGAGCGCGCGCAGGCGTAGTTGAGCGCGCGTGCGTGGTTGCAGTACCCCGGCAGGCCTCGCTGGCAGGCGGGGCAGGCGCGGCAGGCATCGAAGCTGAGCACCACGTGGTCGCCCGGCTCGAGCGCTGTCACCGCCGAGCCTCGCTCCAGCACCACGCCCGCGCCCTCGTGCCCCAGCACGATGGGCAGCGGCACCGGGACGACGCCTTCCATCGCCGAGAGATCGGTGTGGCAGATGCCGGCGCCCACCATCCGCACGAGGACCTCGTCGGGGCGAAGCGCGTCGCAGACGATCTCGGTGCGCTTCAGCGAGCCTCCGACCTCGCGCAGAACGGCCGCGGTCCCCGTCCGACTCGCTCGCTCCAGCATCCGTCACCCTCCCGCAGAGGCTTGTTGGCAGGGTGTACAATAACAGCGCTCGGAGCTCCCCGCGAGCATTCCCGACATCTCGGGCGCTCAGGGAGCCGGAACGCGCTCGACCGACAGCTCGGCGAAGTTGACGTCGAGCAGCTTCGGCTGGTCGAACTCGAAGCCCTTCACCTTTCCCCCGTCGACGCGGACGTGCGGCATGGCGATGTTCTTCGCCGCCTTCAGGTCTCGATAGAAGGCATTGGCGAATGCCTCGTCGCCGTACCTCGCCACCCTCAGTCCAGGTAGCCCCAGCGGTCTTCCTCGAAGACGTAGTAGGGGCGTCCGAAAGGTATCCGGTCCGTCCAGCCCAGCACGTGCCTGGGCGGCTCGGACGCCGCGTCATAGGTGAAGCCGAAGTGCGGGCCGTCGTACAAGGCCCTGGGCAGCGAGGGGAGGAACTCCGGGATGAGCTCCTCCAGCTTCTCGGGAAGCCGGCCCTCCTTGCGCTCGAAGGCGCGACAGGCGGCGATGATTCGCTCCGCGTTCTGACGGGCCCGCTCGCGGCCGGCCCGCTGGGGCAGGAGCATGGAGACGAGCTGCAACGCGCCACTCACCACACTGAAGAGCCGGCGAACGGGGCCACCTCGTCGAGACATGTTCAGCGCTCCTTTCGGGTGGACGCTACACCCTCCGGGCGCGGCTCCTCACAGGCTTATCGCCGCTGAGCCAGGCGCCCGCCCAGCCATCCGCAGGGAAGGGAGCTCGCGGCCAGGGCGATCGGGTACCAGCCCGGCCCGGCGCCCCACATCGCCACCGCGCCCGCGATGCTCAGGACCAGCCCGATGATGCCCAGCACCATCGAATGCCACATTGGCCGTGTCGGCGCGAGGCGGGCGGTGAGGTAGCAGCCAGCCACCTGGTAGATGAACCGGTACGAGAAGGCGAACAGGAACAGCCCGTCGGACATGGGGGGCGCGTCCATCGGGGGGAACACACCGGTGGCGTGCATCACCACGTCGGTCACCGTGGACGTCACGAAGATGGCCACCAGCCCCGCGAGCACGGCGCCGATGCGGCGGAGCCCCTGGCGCGGGGCGTCAGGGTGCGAGGGGGAGCGGGACGGCTGAAGGGCAGTGGCGGCAACCATGGGATTCTCCAGGGTAGGGCGCCCTCATTGGCGCTTTCACCCGGGAGTCGGAGCCGGGGATTTCTCCTCGACATCGCCCTCGCCGATTTTTTTACCTGGGCCCAGGTGCTCCAAAATGGTGCACCCCTCCGACAGCAGCGAAGGCACGGGGTCTTCGTGGATCTGCCAGCTCGCTGGAGAGGCACGTAGACTCGAATGGCTTCTGGCAGGGGGTTACGTGGCGCAGCTCAACTGGCCTCATCTTTCGGATCTGCACCTGGGCCTGCGCAGTTCACGGCTGCTGCGCCCCGAATACCGGGAGGCGTTCGAGTTCGATCTGCGGAGGCTTCATGAGCGCTCGGGTCCGTGGCACCCTCGTGCTCTGGGACATGCAGACGGGAGAGCTGGTCAGCACCCTGCCATCCCCGCTGGGCCCCACCACGGTGGTGCATGGCCTGGCCTGGTCTCCCGATGGGCAGACCCTCGCCTGTGGTTGTGAGGGGGACGTCCGCCTCGTGCTGTGGAAGAAGCAGCTCGTGCATCAGCTCTTTCTGCGGGACTCGGCGCTGGCCCTGATGGTGATGGAGCCCGCGCGAGGGGACACCGCGCTGAGCGTCATCGAGGGGTGGAACCAGCGCCTGATGGCCCAGGCGGGAGCGAGGAGCCTCCGCAAGCTGCTGGTAGGCAGCAAGGTGGACAGCGAGCACGCTCCCGAGAATCGCACCGCCATCGAGAGCCTGGTGAGCCGCTGCCAGTTCACCGACTATGTGCCCACCAGCGCCAGGACGGGCCGGGGCATCCCCGAGCTCAAGGCGGCGCTGGAGCAGGCCATCGACTGGGGCTCCATCGAGAAGGTCAGCCGCCCCGAGTTGTTCCAGCGCCTGCGCCAGCACATCCAGCGGCTGCGCGAGGATCGGCGGGTGGTGCTCACCTTCTTCGAGCTGGAGAACGAGCTGCGCCGGCAGATGGGGCGCGACTTCGATCCCGAGGCGCTCCGGGCCGTGGTGGGCCAGCTCAGCCGTCAGGGGCTCGTCGCGGACACCCGCATGGGGGATGGCACGCGGGTGCTCATCCTCGAGGTTGAGCAGGTGGAGCGCTACGCGGGCTCGCTCATCCTCGCCGCGCGGGACAACCCCCACGGCGTTCCCGCACTGGATGCGGCGAAGGTGCAGTCTCCCACGATGCGCTTCCTGCGCATCCTTCCCGAGGAGCGGCTGCGCCGCGACCAGGAGCTGGCGATCCTCGACTGCGTCATCGAGCTGCTGCTCGAGCACGGGCTCTGCCTGCGACACGAGGGGCTGCTCATCTTCCCCTCCTTGTTCCGGCCCGCTCCCACCGAGCCCGGCGCGGAGTTCTCCCACTCCGTGTCGCTGCACTACGACTGCTCCGGTCCCATCGACAACGTCTACGCGTCGCTCATCAGCTGGCTGGCCATCAGTGAGCGCTTCGGCGCCATGCGCCTGTGGGAGGATCGCGCGGAGTTCGGCCGGGCTGGCCTGGAGTCCTCGGGGGTCCGGCGCGTGCAGCGCGGCGGTGCGGAGGGCGGGGGCTTCGCGCGGCTGGACGTCTATTTCGATCCGGGGACACCCGAGGCCACGCGCGAGCTGTTCGTGAACTTCGTCGAGCACCACCTCCGCGAGCACGGGGTGCAGCTGCTGGAGCAGCTCGTCATCACCTGCGCGTGTGGCAATGTCTTCGCGGAGAAGGTCGTCCGGGAGCGCATGGCCGCCGGGCATCCGGACATCGGCTGTCCGGCGTGTGACCGGCGAACGCCGCTCACGCTGGGCGCGCAGCAGGCCCGGGAGCGCAATCCGGAGCTCCTCAAGCAGCTCCAGGCGCTGCGGACCAACATCCGCCAGCAGCGCTCTCAGGACGTCATCGAGGTGAAGGTGGCGATGGAGGAGGCGCGCCGCGTCCAGGTGTCCCAGGAGGTGCCGCTGAGAATCCTCCACCTGAGCGATCTGCACGTCGGGGCGGGCGCGGATCCGCTCAGCCTGCTCCAGCCGCTCGAGGCGGACCTGAAGGACCGGAGCCAGGGGCTTGGGGTGGATCGTCTGGACTACCTGGTCATCTCCGGGGACATCACCAATCGCGCCGCACCCGAGGAGTTCGAGAAGGCCCGTGGGTTCGTGTCCGAGCTCATCGCCCGCTTCGGGCTGACGGCCGAGCGCTGCATCCTCGTGCCGGGCAACCATGATCTGGACTGGGACACGGAGGTCTACATCCGGAAGAAGAGGCGGCAGGTGGATGCCCGCGCGCTCATTCCCGGCGCCTACAAGGAGGATGGGGATGGGTACTACCTTCGGGACGAGGCGAAGTACCCCGAGCGCTTCAGGAACTTCTCGCGGCACTTCTACCACCCGCTGACCCAGCGGGAGTATCCGCTGGCGCCCGAGGAGCAGTGCCTCTCGTTCCTCACGGACTCACGGCTGCAGTTCCTGGCGATGAACTCGGCCTGGGAGATCGACGAGTACTTCACGGAGCGCTCCGGCATCTGCGAGCAGGCGCTGTCTCGCGGGCTCGACGCCGCCAACAGGGAGCTGACCGCGGCTCGTGGGAGGAGAGAGCTTCAGGCGGGGGAGCCAGTCCTTCGGCTGGCCGTCTGGCATCACCCCATCACAGGCAACGAGAAGATCCAGGCCGATGCCTTCATGAGCCGGCTGCTCCAGGCGGACGTGCGGGTCTGCCTCCATGGCCACGTTCACGAGGAGCGGGTCGATCTGATCAACCCCCTTCACCCGGAGCGGCGAATCCAAGTCGTGGGAGCCGGCAGCTTCGGAGCGCCCACCCACCATCGCCCGGAGTCCGTGCCGCGGCTGTACAACCTGCTGGAGATTCCGCGCGACCTGCGGAGCCTGCGCGTCCACACGCGATGCCAGCGCAGGCAAGGCGGCGCCTGGGAAGGGTGGGCGGTGTGGCCCTCCTCTCAGCCCGGTGAGAAGCGGGCCTGGTACGAAGTCACCTTCCCGGGCCTGTAAGGGCCCCTCCGCCTCCTGAGGGTTGAGGGCGGGAGAGCCAATAGCCCCAGTACCGCCTCGAGACGCTGCTCGAAGAACGAGACCGAAGCCTCAGCGGCTGCTCGATGAGAAGTAGGACTGACGGCCGGCACGTGTGGGCATGGGCATGCGCGCGGGAGCCTCAGGCGCTGGCTCCTCGGGGGCCTGGAGCTGCCGCACCACGTTCCCGTAGAGCTCCGTCCAGGCGACCGGCGGCAGGGCCTCGATCGCGGCCGGCGGCGGCAACGCCAGGTAGAGGATGGAGTCCTGCGTGAGGCGGGCCATGCCTGGATCCAGCTTCGGGAAGGCCGTCGCCGCCAGCTCGCAGAGCAGCTCCACCCGAGGGCGCTCCAGGGAGAGCGACAGGGACACATGCGCGGCGCCCGGTGCCCCCGGCGCGGGAGACGCCACCACCGTCACTCCCCGCGACGTCCGCTTGGAGCCAGGTGCGTCCGGCACAGCTTCCTCCAGGCAGGCAGTGGTGGCGCTTCGCACCTCCTCGAGGTGCGCGGGGGCCAGCAGGTGGCGACGCGGCTCCAGGGCGTGCCGGAGGGCCAGCGAGGCCACCATCAGCGCGGCCAGAAAGCCCAGCATGGCCAGGTCGCGCACGTCTGGAAAGCCAGGGCGTGCTCGCTCGATGAGCACGACCGCCAGCGTCACCTCGACGAGCGACATCCACCGGGCCTGCGAGAGCCCGAGCAGGTGCGGACGCTTGTCTCCGCGAAGCCCCTCCAGCCCGAAGCGCATCACCGCATAGCCCATCAGGAACCACACCAGCACGCGGCCCGGCGCCGGCTCGAAGGGCAGCGCCACCAGCCCCACCAGCCCGATGATGGTGAGCCCCACCGCTTCGATGGCCTGCACCGGGAACAGCCGGATCCCCACCAGGTAGCGCGGGAAACCATCGCTCGCGCATGACTCGGGATAGCGGATCCCCAGCGCGGAGGGCTTGCCGTGACAGCACCCCACGAACAGGCACCCCACGCGCCCTCCTGTCAGGAAGAAGGCGAGGCCCACCGCCACCGCATCCAGGTATGCGACTACGGATTCCCCCAGCAGCAGCAGCGTGCCGGTGGCGCAGGCGAGCGCGAACCACACGTGCTCCAGCAGGACGAGCTCCTCGTGGCCCGTGATGGCCCGGCGCAACCAGGTGTAGATGAAGAACGACAGCGCACACACTCCCGAGAGCACCGCCAGCACCAGGAGCGAGCGCCCCGCGATGAGCCCCGCGCCCAGGGTGGTGATGACGGCGACGTAGTAGCCGACGATGCCGCAGGTGCGGTGTACGGGAACCTCGGTGCTGCCCCGACCAAAGCGGGTGCGTGGCAGCGAGTCGAGGAACCGATTGAGCGATTCACCAGCCATGAAGCTCCCCGGTGGATCCGAGAATGCGTGACGCCCCCCGAACCTGGCCGGAAAAACCGCGTGTGGGACTTCCCGCCCTTCAGACAAGGGGGCTACATTTTCCCGCCCGTCCATGTCCAAGGGAAGCGCCAAGCGATCCGGGAAGGGAACTGCTCACGCCCGGGCTCCGGCGCAGGCGGAGAAGCGCTCCGCCGAGGCGAAGGCCCAGCCGACGAAGGCGGCCCCGAAAGCGCCCCCCTCGGCGCCCGTTCGCCCGAACCCCATCGCGTTCCGGCTCGCCACCCACGTGCGCGGAACCGGCAATGCCGCGGAGCGGGCCGCGGATCAGGTAGCCACCGCGGTCGTCCTCCCTCCAGCGCCGCCCACCTCCGCCGGAGGAGCGGCGATGCCGGGCAATCCTCCGGGCGGAGCAGGGACTCCTCCCCCGGGAGACCCCGGCGCTTCTCCGAGGCCGCGCGCGCCCTTCGGGATCCTCGTCGAGGATGGGCTGCCCGTCGGCCCCGGGCAGGTGGGGCGCTCCGCATTCCTCGCGACCCTCACCGAGAGCGTCACCCGCGCCGCCGAGGAAGAGCTCGCGCCCTTCGGACGAACGACGCGTGACTGCCCGTATCTGGCGCACTGGCTGGCGTTCTACCGGCAGCGGCCCGCGGAGGCGATCGAGCGCGCCATCGAGCGCTACGCGCGCCCGGGGCGGACCGATGCGGCCTCGCTGACGGACGCGGTGGTGGCCCGCGTCCGCGCCGCCGCGCGGGAGTGGGGGAGGTCCGGCAACATCACCCAGGTGCCCCTGGGCGTTGCCTGGCTGGGGACCACTGACGGCGTGGGGGAGCCGAGTCCCTCGCTCCAGGCGATGGCTCCTGCGGCGGTGCCCTCGGCCTCGGGCGAGGCGGGCGCGGTGCTCGCGCGGCTCGGGCCGGGACGGCCGCTCGACCTCGGAGTGAGAACACCTCTCGAGCGAGGCTTCGGCCAGAGCTTCGCCGACGTGCGCATCCACACGGACAGGGCGGCCGACGAGGTGACTCGCGGCTACTCGGCCTGGGCGCTCACCGTGGGCCGCGACGTGGCCTTCGGGGCAGGCCAGTTCCGCCCCGGCACGATCGAGGGGGACCTGCTGCTCGCCCATGAGCTGGCGCACGTCGTCCAGCAGCGCGGCGCCTCCCGGCCTCCCGCCCCGAAGCGGCTCGAGACCGGCCCGGCTCCCTCCCTGGAGCGGGACGCGGATCGCGCGGCGGTGGGGGTGGTGGCCTCCACCTGGCCTGTCGGCCTCCAGGAGGAGGCGCTTCGCAAGCACGGCCTCGCCCATGACGCCGCGAAGCTCACCACCCTGGCGGAGACCGAGGCGCGCCCCACGTTGACCAGCGGGCTGCGACTCTCTCGGTGCCTGGGCGAGGACACCGAGGCACCAACGACGGACGGACGGCTCCGCGCCCCCGCGGTGCCGCGGACCTCGGAGACCTTCCAGACAGGGAATGTCCCGGGGCAGGTGGATCCCGGCACGGCCCTGACCACCGGCGGCCTCGAGTTCCGCTTCGACGCGGACGGCGACCAGATGAAGGAGATGCAGGCGCGCATCCGCTGGCTCGACGACGGCAGCCGCACCGTGGTCGTCGACGTCACCCAGCTCTCCTCCGGTGTCACCCGGACCGTGCGCTTCCAGATCCTCGATCTGAACATCACCGGAGCACGGCCCCACATCCAGGAGGTCACCGACGGACGGCGCCCCACGCGGATCCGCTTTCCCTCCACCAGTTCGGGCTTCCAGGATCTCCTCATCGATCCCGTGGAGCGCACGGACCATGGCATCCGCCTCCACGCCCGGTTGGAGCAGCGCTCTCTGAACGGCTCTCCGTGGGGAGATCCACCCCAGCCCCAGAGCGTGGAGTTCCCGGCCGAGACGACGCCCACCCGCCGCGTCTTCGGGGTGGACCGCAACGAGCTGGACCAGCCGAGCCCTCCCCAGCACGTCGGGGACCTCTGGTTCATCGACGCGAGCGTCGGCGCCTACAACGACCGGTTCCGGTTCACCTTCCGCAAGCGCAACCCCACCCAGGAGGCGGTGGATTGCTCCGTGGCCGTGCTCTCAGGGGGGACCCCCGTCGGGGGCCGCGGCTTCACCACCTTCGTCCAGGGCGCGCTCAACGTGCGCATCGTGGATGCCAACGGGGTGCGGCTCGCCATCGACCTCAACGGCGATGGGACGGAGGAGCTCGAGCTCTTCGACCGGATGCAGGCTCCGGAGGGGGAGAGCCCCGCCGAGCGGCGCAACCACGATCTGCTGATCACCGGCCGCCGGATCAGCTATGGCCCCCAGAGCTTCACCTTCGAGGTGGCGGGTGGACAGATCACCGCCGGCGCGGCCAGTCGCGACGCGAGCGCGATGCTCGGCGCCTCGCTCCCGCAGGCGGCCACCGGTCTGGCCCAGGAGCAGCGAGTCGGCTCTCTCCGAGGCGAGTTCACCGCCCAGGGCGATCTCATCAACATGGGGGAGTACGCCTCCATCGAGCTGATGCTCACCCGGTTCCGCACCGAGGCGCGCGACGCCGGGCTCCTGTCCCGGGCGACCTATGACGCCTGGGTGCTCCTCTCCCAGGACTTCGTCGCCATCGAGGCCCAGAACCGCGCGGGCAGCGTGAGCGATTCCCTCAAGGAGTCCGCGGCCAGGCACGCCACGGACTTCTACGCGGCCTTCGCCACCGAGACGGATCCCACCATCCACCGGCGCAATGGCGGCCCCGGTGGCTGGAGGATGGTGAACGACTACACGGGCTACGAGCGGGTCCGCAACCAGGCGCCTCCGACCACTCCCGGAGAGGATCTGGTCGCCGCCATCCGCGCGGGACAATGGGCCACCGCCATCCAGAAGTACCGCACGCTCATCAACGGCCTGGATCGCTGGGTGGCTGACCGCAACCGCCAGCGCCATGGCGAGGAGGACGCATCCCGTCCCGACACGCTGCGTGGCCGCCAGGTGGAGTACCTGATCAACCTGCGCACCGCCCTGCGAGACATCGAGCAGCACAACCCCACCCGGGTGAGCGCGGTCTTCCACCCGGAGGCTCCCTTCGTGAGCTCCGGCCTCATCAGCGAGACCCAGCTCTCGCTGTACTACTGGCAGCAGGACGGAGAGTGGCGGCTGCAGGACATGACCAACCCGTCCGAGATGCTCCACAAGGACGCCCCCATCGGCGCGGGGGAGACGGAGCCTCCGGACTCGCTCTTCCAGCGGCTGGAGGAGGGGACCCACTTCCCTCGCGGGCTCATCCACTACGTGCTCCCCAGCGGCCGTCAGGGACAGGTGCAGACCACCGGCCCCTCCGAGTGGCGGAGCATCCTGACCTGGGCGGGCATCGGCCTCGCCGCGATCGGCCTGGGGCTCGTCACCTTTGGCCAGGGCACCATCGCGGTCCTCGGCGCCGCCGCCCTGGGAGGCTCGGCGATCATCGGTGGCGGCATGGCGGCCTTCGATCTCTACCAGCGCGCCACCGAGGGCACGCTCACGGGGACACAGGCCGTCCTGGACATCGCCCAGATCATCGCGGCGGTGAGCGGCCTGGGCGCGCTGCGCGCCGGCATGCTGGTGCGTGGTGCCACCATCGCGGCCGCGGAGGGCGCGCCCCTCACGGGCAGCGCGGCCCTCCTCGCCTCGTGGGCTTCCCGCCTGGTCATCCCCCTGGCCGCGACGAACCTGGCCACGGACGTGGTGACCCTGGCGGTGCTCACCCCCGAGCTGGTGGAGACCTTCCGCTCCATCGACGAGCGGGTGGCCGATCCGCGCGAGCGGGCTCGGGCCAAGCACCTGCTGCTCATGCAGGCCGCCTTCACCCTGGGTCTCACGGCGCTCTCCGTGCGCGGCAACGTCGCCGAGCTCACCCTGGGGCGCAACATCCGGATCGACGTCGTCGACAACGTCCCCTACGCCATCCCCGAGGGGACGTCCGCCGTCGGGCAGCGCATCAGCCAGAGCCGGCCCACCATCGACCCGGGCAGCACGGAGGGTGGGTTCTTCACGGGGGCGCGCGAGCACTCCGCCCGCATCCGCTCGGAGGTCGGCGGGCGGGGAGGGGAGGCGCTCTCGTTGGTCGATCAGCTCGCGCTGCGCACCGCGTGGCGCAGCGAGGAGCAGCGGCGGATCCTCGAGCCGCTGCGGCAGGCCCTCACGTCCCTGCCCGCGGGGCCGGAGCGCGAGGCGCTCGCCCGGTTCCTCCAGGAGGCCGACGCCATCTTCGGCAACAGCCTGCTCTCCCCCTCCCAGAAGCAGGCCGGTCTGCGCGCCAGGCTCACCGCGCTGGAGTCGGCCAACCCTGGCCTCCGCGCGGGGGTGGACTTCGCGGCCGCGGCCACACGCATCGGCGGCATTGGCGCCGAGGGGGCCGCGGGCTCCTTCGTGCTCGACACCCGGGGCAACCTCACGACGGGCGGCCAGGGCGCGGGGACGCTGGAGACCCTCACCACCCAGGTGGCTCGCGCCAACAACGCGGCTCGTGCCCACGGAATGGAGACGGAGTACGTCCTGCAGGTCCGTCCCGGTGACGCTCCGGGGACCTCCTATGTGGAGATCGTCGCCCGCCCCCGGCGCGGCACGGCCACCGCGGACGACTACCTGAGCCCGCCCGCCCGCGCTCCCGCCGAGGCCGAGGCGGGCCGCGTGGGGACCGCCTCCTCCGAGATCGTGGCGCTCATGCAGGCCGATCCCACCAGCCGGGTGTCGCTGCTGCCCAATGGGACGCTTTCGATCAACGGGCAGATCGAGATCCACCCCACGCGGCTCGCGGAGATCCGAGCCGCTCGCGCCTCGGATGTCACGGACCTGCTGGTGGCCACCCGTGAGCTGGATGCGGCGGGTGGGGAGTTCGCCAATGTCCCGGCGGCCAGCCAGGAGATCCTGAAGCGGCTCGCCGCGACCCAGACCGAGACCACCGTCGGGCGCTACCGCCTCCGCTTCCGCTTCCAACGCGCCGAGGTGGTGAGGCTCATCGGCGAGATGGGCGTGGGTGGCCATTCGCTGTTCCAGAACCTGGACGACGCGGGGATGTTCCGGCTCTTCGAGCTCATCGCCGAGCAGCCACCCAAGGGCACCACGGACTTCCGCCGCATGGCGGCGGATTACGCGCTGAACCGCCAGCCTCCTCCTCGCACCGTGCAGCAGTTCGTCGAGTACTACCAGTTCTTCCACCAGGAGTTCGCGCTCCGGGCGGAGGGCGCGCGGCTCGCGTTCCAGGAGCGCGTCACGGCCCGCCTGGATGCCGATCTCGCACGCTGGAACTCGCTGCCCGAGGCGGAGCGGGCCGCGGCGTTTCCCCGTGGACGACCGAGCCGGGACCGGGTGCAGGCCGCGCTCGCCCAGGAGGAGGGCATCACGGTCTCCAATGCGGCCTTCAACACGCGCCTCCAGACGGAGCTCGCCGGCACTCGGCCCGCCCAGGGGGGCGGCACCGAGCCCAACCCGGCCGTGACGAGCACCCCCGCCCGAGAGTCGATGAGCGCCGCATACGAGGCGATGCGGGGGATGCTCGCTGGCCGGGTGGGCGCGCGGCGCCTCCCCCTCCACCCTGGCGAGGACGTCCGGGGCCTGCCGCCGGAGGAGGTCATCCGGCGCGTCCGGCAGATGGCCCGTCCAGGAGGCCCAGGCGTCCACTTCACGAGCGAGAGCGCGGCCGTCTACCACGCTCACAAGCACTACACCCAGCTTCACGCGAGTGAGCAGACCGCCACCGCCGTGGGAAGTGCCCGGGGGCCGCAGGAGATCGGCCCGTACCTCGACAGCCTGCGAGAGACCATCGCCAACCCGGCTCGCATCGCGCCCTCGGGCGGCACTGCTCCGCAGGCGGTCACCAGCATCGCCAACCAGTCGGGCAATGGCCGGGTCTACACCTTCACCCGGGATGTGCAGCCTCCGGGGGCGCCGTCGGTGCAGACCATGCGCGCCCTGGTGGTCGTCACCGACGATGGAAACGTCATGGTGCTCACGTACATGGGAGTGTCTGGCAGATGAACCCTTCCGATCGAGCGGAGGTGGCCCGCCGGGTCGACGGCATCCTTCGAGCCATCGCCCAGGCCGAAGGGCTGCCCACCTCCGACGAGCGCCGCAGACAGCTCTGCGCGGACCTCATGTCGGAGGTCTACGAGCTGGGCCTGGCCCTGAACCGCGACCCGTCCCTGCGGCAGGCGCCCGAGCTCGCGCGGCTCTCCCAGGCCCGGCAGCACTTCGAGGAGGAGGGGCTGTTCGAGGTCCAGTTCCATGTGGGCCGGCTGTCGCAACAGCTCTCCTCGCTGGAGGCGCAAGGCTGGGCGGCGGTGTGCTGGCGCCGGTCGGCACTCGCGTTCTTCATCGAGCTGCTGGGGCAGGGGCTGGAGCTCGACCTCCTCCTCGAGGATCTCTCCGGCCTGGACGAGGCGATCCGCGCGGCGGCGGACCGGGAGGGCTACCTGCGCGAGGAGGAGATTCCTCCGGGCATCCCCGTCTCCCACGAGTGGTGGTGGGCTCCACGGTCGCCGCCGGCCACCCGGCCCGGGAGATGAAATTCCGGCTTTTCTCATCCTGGCCGCAAGCTACTGGAATGACTGGGGATTTCCCTTCGGGCGGCCGGTGTTAATCAACTTTTTACGCTTTTTTTGGGATGGCGGAGAGGTCGGGCCCTCTTAGTGGGCGATGAAAGCCGACCCTTCCAACCGTTCCGATGCAGTCTCGACTGGCCGCTCCCGCTCCTTCGGGCGCGTGTTCGCCGCGCTCGGGGCCACCGCCTTGCTCCTCGGCGTGGCGGTGCTCGTCAGCGGCTCGGCCGAGGCGGAGGGCCCGGGCGAGTCGCGCTCGGCCGCACCGTCCCATTCCTCGTCCGTGGGCTCGTCCTCCCGGAAGACGGGTGGCAGCGGGCCCACCGGCTCCGCGCAGGCCGAGGCGGAGGCCGAGCCCGCTCCCCGGCGCTTCGACGCGACGACCTGCTGGAGGGAGCTGGAGCGCTTCAACGAGTCGGTGACGATCGACACCTTCCGCGAGTGGGCCACGCCCCTGCTGGCGGTGAAGGACTCGCTCGTCCGGGACTATCTGAAGGAGCGCCTCACGGAGCTCATCGGCAATGACCCGGGCCGCGCCAGCCAGGTCCTCGGCTGGGCCCGCGATGCCTCGCCGAGGGAGTTCGGCATCTTCATGATGGCCGTGAGGGACTCCGAGGCCGTGCACCAGCCCCAGGTCGCCTCGAAGATGATGGAGCTGGGCCTGGACGACACGCTGCCTCCCGATCGGCGCGCGGGCATCCTCTCGGCGCTGGACACGCAGAAGCGCTTCGAGCCGGCGATGCTGAACAAGCTGACGAACTTCGCCAAGGAGCCGACCTCCGGCGAGGCGGGCTGGGCCGCCGCGCGCACCATCGCCCGCGTCATGAAGCGGGACTTCAAGCAGAGCGGCAACCTCACGCCCTACCTCGACAAGCTGCTCACCATCGGCGTCGAGTCCCCGGACGAGCAGATCCGCTACCTGGGGCAGATGATGCCCATGCACGTGGCCCCCCTGCTCGACGCGGAGGCCACCGACCGGTACGCGAAGATCCTCGCCACCGAGGGCAACGAGGACGGCCGCGACGCCGCGGCGCACAACCTCTCGCTCTCCCAGGACAAGGAGAAGGTGCTGGCCCTGTTCGCCCGGACCTTCGAGACCGATCCGGCCGTGTGCGTGCGGTGGGCCGTCTTCCGCTTCGCCTCGCGCGTGGCGGGCAAGGACGCGCTCCCGCTCATGGCGAACATGGCCATCCAGGATCCGCGCTTCCAGCCGGTGTACCGGGACTTCGAGCGCCTCTACGCCAGCGGCGTCCTCGACTGGATGCGCATCTGGAACGGCCTGTCCGACCAGGATCCCTTCGGCTGCCTCGATCGCCACCACTGAGCACAGGAAACCTCCCATGACACGCCCTACCTTCTCCGCGAGCGCGCTGGGCCTGCTGGCGCTCACGCTCTGCCCCCTGCTCCCCATGCCCGCCGCCGCGCAGACGGCCTCCTCCGGGCCCGCTCCCGCGCTCGTCGGTGAGAGCTGCTCCGTCCCCGGCCTGATGGAGCAGATCCGCCGCGGGCTCGGCTCGAAGTCCGAGGCCTACAAGCGCTACCTGCGCACGCTGCTGCGCGAGTCCGCCGTCACCCTGCCGGACGGCGAGCTGCGCGCCGCCTTCGAGCGCGAGACGAACCCCGAGATGGCCGAGCACCTCGCGGCCGCCCTGGTCGCCAGGACCGAGCGAGGCCTGGACCCCAGCGCCATGCAGGCCGTGGCGAAGCGGGCCCTGGAGGAGCCCAACCCCACCCTGCGCACCGCCGCCATCCGCGCCATGCGGCGCACCAGCGCCACCGAGAGCACGGGCGACCTGTACGAGCGCCTGGTGCGGGACGCCTCGCCCGAGGTGCGCATGGAGGCAGCGACGAACCTCATCGAGGACAACCAGTACGTCTACTCGGGCCACCACGGCCCGGCCGCGGACCTGGCGGTGACGGCCGCCGCCGCCTCCACGGACCCGAAGGTGACGGCGAAGATCCTCGGCACCCTCTCCACCGAGGTGATCAGCCCCGACTCGGCACGCCGGCTCGAGACGCTGCTCGGCAGCGACGAGGCCGAGGTCCGCAAGGCGGCGGCCACCGCGCTGGGCGGAGTGCCCGCGCCGCAGATGGCCAGCGCCCGCGAGTCCCTGCGCTCCATGTACCGCGGCGAGCGGGACCCCGGTGTGCGCAAGGCGCTGCTGCAGAGCATCGCCCAGCTGGGCTTCGCCGGCGCCATTCCCGAGCTCCAGCAGCTCCGCGGAATCGATCCCAGCCTGACGGCCGAGGTCGACGCGTGGATTCGAGTTCTCTCCATGAACCTTCAGGAGTGGAGCCTGATCCTGAGGGAGAAGCAGCGGCTGCAGCAGGCTCCATGAAGCCCCCCACGGGAGCCGGTGAACCGGCCCGAAAGGAAACACGATGCGTAGGACTGTGAAGATGCTGGCGGCGCTGTCTTCCCTGGCGCTCATCCCCGCGGCTGCGACCGCGCACACCGTCAAGTCGCCCTTCCCGGGCACCGTGACGGCCACCACGTACTACTCGAGCGGTCGCTTCCACGGCGCGGTGGACATCTCCAGCGGCCGTTGCAACTACTGGGGCGCCGAGACGGGCGTGGTGGGCTCGGTCTCCTGGAACGTGACGATCCGGACTACCGGCGTGCACTGCGACGGCACGGGCAGCGGCACCCAGAACGAGGCCAAGCACGTGTGGGCCGACGGCTGGACGTTCCGTCAGTGGCACTTCATCAAGACGAGCGACTCGTACGACCGTACGTGCGATCGCTGCCAGGTCGGCAACGAGGGCGCCACGGGTAACTCCACTGGCCCCCACGCCCACCTCCAGCAGGACAAGGCCGGCACCAACGACACCTCGTGGTACTCGGGCTACACCACCAAGGGCGAGGCCGTCGATCGCACCGAGACCATCGGCGTGCTCGACTAGCCAGAGCCTGCCAGGCAGTGGCTCCTCGTGAGCCGGAGGCGAAGCTCCCGTGGCTTCGCCTCTCCTGCCTCTGGCCGCGTTACTGCTTCTCGAACAGCGCGTCGAACTCGCCCAGCAACGCGGTGAGCCGGGCGGCCCGGTGGTAGCCCTCGAACTCGCGCACGGCCTGGGGCGCGATCCGGCTGCCCTGAGGGAAGTCCTCGCCCCGCTCGATGATGGAGCGCACGCGGGGAATCAGGACGAACTGCAGCCACTGCGTGAAGGACATCGTGTCCGCGGCGAAGGCCCGCTGGAACCGGTAGGCCGACTCGGGCAGCGGCTGCGGGCTCCAGACGCCAATGGCCTTCATCTCCGCTTCGATCGCCGCGATCTTCTCCGCCGCGCGCGTGTAGACAGCTCTCTTCATCGTGTCGCCTCGGTGGCCGAGTCTACACGATGCCCTTGGGCGGCGGGTTCTTCACCGACGGTGAGGATGGCCCTTCGGCCAGATGTCTCAGCTTGTCGGGGTTGCGCATGATGTAGATGGCCGCGACCTTGCCGTCCTCGATGACCAGCGCCGTGGTCTGTAGCGTGTCCTCCGGCTCGATCGTGACGAAGCCGGGCAGGCCGTTGATGAAGCAGTAGCGCAGGATGCGCGACGGCTTCTCCTCGAAGAGGCGGGCGAGCGCGGCGTGCAGCTTCATGACGTTGTCGAAGCCGACGATGGGCGCCAGGGCCGCGGACTTCTTGCCGCCGCCATCCGCGTGGACGGCCACGTCGGCCGCCAGCAGCGCCTGGAGCGACTGCATGTCGCCGCTGCGGGAGGCCGCGAAGAACGCGGCGGCGATCTCCAGGCCCCGCTCCCTGGGCATCTCGAAGCGCGGGCGCGCGGCGCGCACGTGGGTCCGGGCGCGGCTCGCGAGCTGCCGGCAGGCGGCCGGTTCTCGCCCGACCGTCTCGGCGATCTCGTCGAAGCCGACGCCGAACACGTCATGGAGCAGGAAGGCAGCGCGCTCCAGCGGAGACAGGCGCTCGAGCGCCAGCAGCAGCGGCAGCGTGACGTCGTCGATCTGCTCCTCCTCGGACTCGACGATGGGCTCCGGCAGCCAGGGCCCGACATACGTCTCTCGCCGCCGCTGCGCGGACTTCAGCACGTCCAGGCAGAGCCGCGTCACGGTGCGGAGCAGGAAGCCCTCTGGATCGCGCACCGCGTCGCGATCGGTCGCGAGCCAGCGGACGAAGGCCTCCTGGACGATGTCCTCGGCGTCCGCGATCGAGCCCAGCATCCGGTAGGCGATGCGAGTCAGCCGGGGGCGGAGTGGATCGAAGGTGATGGCGGCGTCCTGCATGGCGTGTCTCCGTCCTCAGGCCGCCGAGCGGTCGGCGTGAACCGGGTGGCTCAGGCGGAACCCGACGCCGATCCGGTTGAAGCCGTTGATGACGACGATCAGCAGCGTGAGCTTCACCTGCTCCTCCTCGGAGAACTGCGCCGCCATCGCCTCGTAGGCCTCGTCGGGGGCGTGCGTCTCCGACAGCCGCGTCAACGCGTCCGTCCAGCCAAGCGCGGCGCGCTCACGCTCGGTGTAGAGCGGTGACTCGCGCCAGGCATTGAGCAGGTGCAGGCGCTCCTCCGTCTCCCCCTTCTTGCGGGCCTCCTGTGTGTGCATGTGGAGGCAGATGGCGCAGCCGTTGATCTGCGAAGCGCGGATCTTCACCAGCTCCATCAGGCTGGACTCCAGGCCGCTCTGGACGACGGTCATCCCGAAGTCGATGAGCGGCTTCATCAGGTGGGCGGCGGTGGCAAACGGGTTCAATCGCTGCGTCATGGTGGCTCCTCCTCGTGAATTGGGGCTGATTCCGCAGCGAGGACGAGGCACCTCCGCGATTGTGACATGGGCCCGCCCCGTGCACCTCAGCCGGCTCGGACGGCGTAGAGGAAGCGGGCGTAGCCGAGCTCGGAGGCGTTCTTCGTGAGCTCCATGTTGGCCCAGGCGACGACGTCTCCGAACGGACGGTCCTGGAACGGCCAGCGGGTCCGCTGGGGCGGAGTGTGGCGAGAAATCCGGGGGCTGGCTTCCGAAAAGATGGGAGCGCCGGGGTAGAGTTGCGCCATGCGTCAAGTGTGGGTGCCGTGTCTGTTCCTGCTGCTCGTGGCCTGTCGTGAGAAGGCGCCGGCGGACGGGGCCCTCCGGGTCTCGGTGAGCTATGGCTCGTATACCCCCGGCTGCGTGCGTGTCGTCGTCCGGGACGGACAGGGCCACGAGGGCGGCAAGGACATTCCCCGCAGCCTGTTCCAGCCGAGAGACACCCGGGAGCTGATCGTCGCGGTGTTCCGCAAGCCGGACTGGGGGCGTGAGGTGGCGGTGGAGGTGTCCTCTCATGCGAGCGCCTCGGGGGAGGAGTGCACGGGCGCTCCGGTGGAGGTGCGCTCCTCGGCCGGGCCCGTCTCCATTCCGCTGGGAGACTTCGCCCGCACCGAGGTAGCGCTCCTGGCGAAGGACGACGATGGGGACAGCTTCCTCTCGCCGGCGGACGGGGTGGCGGGTACGGACTGCGATGACGGGCGCGGCGACGTGCACCCTGGCGCCACCGAGCTGTGCAGCGTGAACGTGGACTACGACTGCAATGGGAGCCAGGGCTGCCAGGACTCGGCGTGCCAGGACCAGGCCTGTGACGACGGGAATGCCTGCACGACGGGGGATCGCTGCCAGGGCTCGGGAGCCACGGCGGCGTGCATGGGGCAGGAGGTGAAGTGCACGCAGCCCACCGGGGACTGCCTCACGGGCGCTCGGTGTGAGCCCACGACGGGCCAGTGCGTCAACATCGAGGCGCCCCAGGGGACGGCCTGCGATGACGGCGATGAGTGCACCCTGGAGGATCAGTGCGGGCCGCAGGCGCGGTGCACGGGCACGCTCAAGTCCTGCGGGATGCCGCCCTCGCAGTGTCACCAGACTCCGGGCACCTGTAACTCGGCCAACGGCGTGTGCACCTATGACTTCAAGCCGGCCGCCGCGAGCTGCAACGACACCGTGGGTTGCACGGTGAATGACGTGTGCAATGGCGCGGGGGTGTGCCAGGGGACGATGACTTCGTGCACCGCCTCCAGCCCCTGCAAGCGGGTGACTGGAGGCTGCCCGGGGCTCGACAACTGCACCGAGGAGCCGGATCCCTCCAAGGTGAACACCGCCTGCATGATCGACGCGAGCCGCACCGGGGTGTGCCGGATGCTGGACGGGGTGTGCAGCGCCTTCCCCTACCTCCCGAGCAACTTCAACCCGGACACCGTGCCCCTGGCGAACATCGGCACGCTGACCACGACGTGCGACGTCACCTTCGACTCGACCGAGCTGACCTGGGCGCCCACGTCCTGTGTCACCTCTTCGCCGACGCCGGTGGTGGTGACGGAGGGTGGCAAGGAGATGGTGCTGGTGGCCATGTCGAGCCTGAACCTGGGGGCGGACCTCATCCTGCGAGGCACCCGGCCGGTGATTCTGGCGGTGTACGGCGATGCCTCGCTCAATCACAGCATCCTGGCCAACGGCACCTTCGTGGGGGGAGTGCCGACGCCGGGCGCGGGAGGCAATCAGGACTGCGCGACCCGGAGAGGCGACCCTGGGGTTCTCGCGAACAACGCGGGCGGGGGCGGCGGCGGAGCGGGTGGCGGAACCGCGGGCGCGGCGGGCAACAGCGGCAGGGGCTCCAATGGAGCGGGAGGCGGCGGCGGTGGGGCAGGGAGCGCGGGGGGCGGTGGCCTCGTTCCCCTGGTGGGAGGCTGCCCGGGAGGAAATGGAGGCGGAGGGGCCGCTGAGGCGGGCCTGGGCGGAGCGGGTGGAGGCGCCGTCCAAGTCTCGGTGGCGCGCACCCTCACGGTGAACCAGTGGGTCACGGCCAGTGGAGGCGGTGGCGGCGGGGCGCGCGGGAGCACCGTCGTCAATGGCCATGCGGGAGGAGGAGGCGGCGGCGGGAGCGGGGGGAGGGTGCTGCTGGAGGCCAACAGGCTGGTCCTGGCGGGGTCGACTCGCCTCACCGCGAATGGAGGAGGGGGAGGGGAGGGCGCTGGCTATTTGGACTTCGACAGCCAGAGCATGGGCGAGAACGGTGAGGACGGTCCTCGCTCCTCCGCGTTGCAGGCCTCGGGGGGAAATGATGGCTCCTACTCGGGCGGAAACGGGGGCTTGGGTGGAGCCTTGGTGGGACCTACCGGAGGCCTGGCCGGCGAGTCCTACAGCGGTTCCAAGGGAGGAGGCGGCGGCGGTGGAGGGGCCGTGGGCCACATCCGTCTCAGGTCCCGGGAGGTCTGCTCCATCAACGGCGCCATCATCAGCCCCACCACGAACACGGCGTGTCCGCTGTAGCCGCGCCTTGACTCATGGGATGGGGTATCCCGGCCGAGGAGTCCTGTCTTAAGCTCCGCGGACTCATGAGCACTGCACCGGAAACAGACGCGGCGATCGCCCACCTCATCGGCTGGCTCGAGCAGGGCGGCGCCCAGGTCTCCCCCAAGATGCAGGTGGTCTCCACCGGCGGCGGAGAGCGAGGCGTCTTCGCCCGTGAGGACATCGCTCCTGGCGAGCTGCTCCTGCGGCTGCCGCGCCAGCGCCTGGTCACCGTGCCGGACGCCCGCGCCACCGAGCTGGGCCGCCTCATCGAGGCCAAGACGGGGTTCCAGGATCCGAACCTGTACCTGTCCGTCTTCCTCCTCCAGGAGCGGGAGCGAGGGGACGCCTCCCCCTGGAAGCCCTTCGTGGATGTCCAGCCCCCGTCCTTCCCCACCCACCCCTTCTCCTTCCAGGAGCGTGACTTCGCCCTGCTGAAGGGCTCCTTCGTCGTGGAGCTGATCAAGCTGCAGCGCAAGGGCCTCGAGGAGGACCATGCCTACCTGAGCCAGCAGATCCCCGGGTTCGCTCGGTTCTCGTTCGACGACTACCTCTGGGCGCACCTCGCCGTGCTCACCCGCGTCTTCGGCGCCAGGCTGAACGGAAACCAGGTCATCTGCCTCGCGCCGTTCCTGGACATGATGAACGACGGCATCCCCTGGAACTGCACCTGGGGATGGTCGCCGGATGGCGAGTCCCTGGAGCTGAAGTCAGGCAGCGCCATCGCCCAGGGCAAGGAGCTGCGCATTACCTACGGCGCCAACAGCAACCTCTACCTGCTGCGCAACTACGGGTTCGTGCACGAACTCAACCCGAACAATGTCGTCATGGTGCCGATCGAGTTCTCCAAGGAGGATCCGCTCATGGACGAGAAGCGGAAGCTCCTGGGCATCAAGGACCTCTCCTTCCAGCACTGCTTCTCGCTGCCGCTCAAGCCGGATGCCCAGCGCATCATCGAGCTGTTCTCCGAGCTGCGCATCCTCCACGCCCAGGCCGAGGAGATGGCCCTGCTCCAGGCGGCCCCGGACCCGCTCGCCCGCGCCAGGGAGCCGTTGAGCCAGCGCAACGAGCTCCAGGTCCTCCGCGCCCTCGGCACGTCCTGCGCGCAGCGGCTCGCGCTCTACGAGACCTCCGTGGAGGAGGACACGCGGCTGCTGCGGCAGGAGAACCTCTCCTGGACGGCTCGCAACTGCATCCTGCTGCGGCAGGGGGAGAAGCAGATCCTCCAGGTGTTCGCCCAGGCCGGCGGGTAGCGGGAGCCGGCCTGCCCGGCGCGGCCCCTACAGGAGCGCCAGCGTGTGGTTGGTGCTGTCGATCACACGCTTGAAGAGGCTCAGGTGCTGGGGCT
This sequence comes from Hyalangium gracile, assembly GCF_020103725.1. Classification (NCBI taxonomy): domain Bacteria; kingdom Pseudomonadati; phylum Myxococcota; class Myxococcia; order Myxococcales; family Archangiaceae; genus Hyalangium; species Hyalangium gracile. The sequence continues at coordinate 386,957 of NZ_JAHXBG010000004.1, forward strand.
GGAGCCTGGCCAGGTCGCGGGGGTTGACCCGGATGGGGGGCTGCTTCGAGAAGTTGACCGAGTCGATGAACCAGGGGCGGCTGTAGATGATGTAGATGATGGGGCGCAGCCGGTCCGTGTGATTCTCGGTGCCGTAGTGCCGCAGCCGGTAGTCCATGAGGTAGCAGCTGCCCTGCTGCGCGTACGGCAAGTCGAGAATGTCCGGGCGCGTGCCGGGGGGCGTCTTGTGCGTCCCGGGCAGCATGGCCGTGGTGCCTGTCTTCTCATCCAGGTTGATGAGCGGAATGGCCACGGTGATGGCGTAGGGATCCAGCTTCGGGTCGATCTCCGGCGTCGTGAAGAGCGCCGGGAAGTCGGCGTGCAGGTGCTGGTTCTTGGCGCCCGGCCAGGCCGTCACGCAGGTGATGCTGTTGATGAGGAAGCCGGGCCCGAGCATCGCCTCCATGAGGCGCAGCACGAACGGGTTGGCGTACAGGCGCGCGTCCAGGAAGGGCGGCTTGAGCGCCAGCGACGTCATGAAGCGGCCCTTGCCCACATTCAAGCTGGTCTGCCCCGCCTGCTCCTCGGTCAGGTGGCCATAGTCCGCCTGGTGGGCCTGCTGGAGCTCTTGGATGAAGGCGGGATCGAAGGAGTGCTCCAGCTCCAGGTAGCCGGCCTTGTCATAGTGGGCGAGGGCCTGCTCGAGCGTCTCGGGCTTGTAGCTGCCCGCGGCGAACTCCTCGGGGGACACGGTGATACTGGCTGCCATGGCGGAACATCTCCCTGTTCGAGGGCTGCAAGTGTGACGCCCCTGGCCTCACAGGTCCAGGGGGTTGAGCCTGCCGGGCTGGGGGGCGGGGCTGAAGACGGCGGGCCCGCGTCAGGCCGGCACATCCAGCAACGCGACGCGGTGCAGGAACGAGGGCAGCACCTTCAGCTGCTCGAGCTTGGGCAGCAGCTTGTTCTCCGGGTGATCCGGGAACGCGTGCACCCGGCAGTTGGGCAGCAGGCCCAGCCGAGCCGCATGCACGGCGCTGTGGCTGCTGGCCTGCACGCCCTGCCCCGGAGCCACGGTGCTGAAGAGGATCTCCAGCTTGCCGGTATGCCCCGTCTCCGCCGCCAGGCGCAGCAGATCCCTCGGGCCCGCGACGGGTGAGGGCGTGTCCAGCTGCGCCAGTGGCTCCAGGTGGCGCGAGTCGTGGCTCAGACGCGCGAAGTTCGCGTCGAGCAGCGACAGCGGGTTCAGCGCGACGGCGACCTCGGCGCGCAGCAGCATGGCGAACACGAGCGCCGCGTAGCCGCCCATGCCGTTGCCCAGGCAGATGATGCGCTCGGGTTGCATGGCGGCGCTGAGGTTGCGGAGCGCTCGGGCCACCGTCAGGCAGTCATTGCCCAGCCCCGGCACTCCCCGCATCCACCACTGGCGCTGCGGGTCTCGCATCAGGATGCGGTTGAGCGGCCGCCCGTACAGGGCCTTCAGCTTCTGGCTGACGTCGAAGAAGTCGAAGCCCACGGGCTCTCCCGGGGCGGAATCCCCGAAGCAGATGAGCAGCGGCGCGTGCGGCGTCGCCCGGTCGAGCAGCAGGGCCTGGCCGGCGTCCTCCAGGTCCTTGACGTTGTTCGCCTTGGGGTCGAAGGCGGGCATGGCGCCCAGCATGTTGGCCAGGTCCGCGTTGAAGGCGCCTCGGCCCGCCTGGGAGTCCGTGGCCGTCCCCCCGGAGGCCGCCGCGCGCGGCAGCCAGGCGTCGAGCCGGGGCGGAGCGTCCTCCCGGGGCGGACGGTCGAAGAAGCACTCCAGGAGGATGCCGTCGAGCCGACCGTCGCGGACCAGCCGCAAGGCGACGTCGTCGTGGTGGGCCTCGGTGAGGTAATGGACCCGGAGCTTCGGCAGGTGGCCGAAGCGGAAGGCGTGCATCACGTCGAGGTTCACCGCGTCGGGCGCCGTGTCACCGCCGTAGGTGCCGATGAGCAGATCGACTCGGCCCTGGAAGTCGAGCTCGCGCGCGAGCCGCGGCAGATCGAGGTAGCGGTTGGCGGGCGGGGTGGCGGCGACGGCATCCATCGCCCAGAGGAAGCGCCGGTCATTGTGACGCCGCGCGAAGTCGGGATCGAAGTTGGAGAGCGGGCAGATGCTGACGATGCGATCGGCGCGCAGCAGCATGCCGAACAGCAGTGCGGCATGGCCTCCCATGGAATCCCCGATGCACCACACCTGGCTGGGACGGATGGCCGCGATGAGCCGCTTCAGCCGGGCCACGACCTGGTCGACATCCGTCCCCAGGCCGGGGACGCCGTGCATGAACCAGTGGAAGGTCTTGTCGCGCAGCAGGATGCGGTTGAGCGGCTGGCCGGTGAGCTGCTCCAGCTTCTTGCTCCGCCCGAAGAAGTACAGCGGCGGTCGCTGGGTCCACACGACGTAGGAGAAGCTGATGATGAGCGGCGCCCCGGGGTGGATGGCATCCACCACGAAGTCGTCCTCGGTCGCCTCGACCGTCGCGTTATCGAGAGGCGGCAGCGCGGCCAGCTCGGCCTCGAGCCGGGCGGAATCGTCCCAGGTGAAGAGCATTGCGCGCCATCATGGCCTTCAAGGCCGGACGGCTTCCAGTGCCTCGTGCGGGGCCCCATGGCTTCGGGTGAGCAAGCACCCCCGCACTGCTGCTTCACGCTCGCGATGTCCGGATTTGTGTCCGTGTGCTCCGACTCCCCGCGCACTACTTTCAGGGGTGTCGGAGCAACCAACGAGCGGCACTCGCCACTCCATGAGCAGCTCCGACTGACTGGAGCGATGGGTTCCTCGGCGCTTCCGCCGAGCCATGAGCCCTCGTTCCCTTTCTCATCGGAGGTGAAGCCATGGAATCCTATTCTCTTCATTACATCCTCCAGGTGGAGTCTCTCGACCGGCTGGAGAAGGTGATCGACTGGCTCGAGCGGCCCTGGGAGCCTCGACGCAACGACGCCCTTCGTGCGCTGTGGCACGAGGCCCGGCGCGATTCGCGCGCGAAGTTCAACCTCGTCGGCGCGCTCGAGCGAGAGGTCCTCACCATGCCCGCGCGCGACCTCGAGCATGTGGCACGACGCCTGGGCTTTCAGGGGGCCGCGGCCACCGCGCTCGACGTGATTCGTCTCGTTACGAAGCGGCTCGAGCGCGGCCACGTCGAGGCCCCGTGCGTGGCTCCGCATCCGCTGCTCGAGCCTCTCGCCGCCGCGGCCTCGGCGACGTCGGAGGTCCTCGTCTCGCTGCTCGAAGGCGCCACCCACTCGAACTGCGCTCATCGCCACTCGCGGAGGCGCGCCTCTGGGACAGGCCGCCCCTCGCCGGGTCCCGGTCGCGCGTGTGGCTCGAGCTCGGCTTCGCCACGTGCGCGCTCCGCCTGGATGATCGCGAGCGTGCCGAAGCGCACCTGAAACAGGCCCAGCTCGTGGCCAACCCTTCCGCGGCCGCGGGAGTCGAGCGGCGGCTCCTCGAGAACTTCCTGGTCTCGCGAGAACCCGACCGGGCGCGAGCGCGGGCACTCCTCGCAGAGATTGAACCGCTCCTCCAACGTCCAGAGCTCGAACGCGAGGAGAAGCTCTGCCTCGTCGCGCGCTGGCTGGAGCAGTCGGCCTATCAGTACCTGCACCCTGTCTCGGGCACTCCGCCTGACCTGGCCGCCGCGCAGGCGCTCTATGAACGAATCCCTGGGGACGATGTGCCCCCCTTCGTTGCCTGCAAGCGCGAGAGCGGGCTGGCCTACGTCCACTTCCGGCTCGGCGATCGTGCGCGCGCTGCTCGCCATGTCGAGGCTGCTTGTCGGCATGCGGGAGACGGTGGGTTCGTCCGCCTGCGCATCTCCTCCCTGGATCTGCTCGCGCACATCCTGGGCGAAGAAGGAGGCCGAGAGGCGCGAGAGCGAGCGATGGCCGCCGCGCGACGGCTCGAGGATGAAGGGCCACTGGGACGCGTACGCCAGGCGCTCTCCTGACTGGTCAGGAGCAAGGCCATCTCCTGACTGGTCAGGAGTGAGAGGCGCTTGTTACACCGTCTCAGTTCGTGGACTGGCCTGTCCTCCAACGTTTCGAGTAAACCCCAATCAATTCTTCAACTTGAGAGATGCGGCCTGTCGTGACTCACTCCGAGGCTGATGCATAAGTCCTGAATGCGTCAGCAGATTTTACTTCAGCAAGCACCTGGCGGACGTGTCGCAGGCCTCCCTGACGACGACCGGGCCGGTGGCGACCAACTTCAGCGAGGAGGTCGCCCGCCGGTTCGGCGTCACCTGCTTGTACCTGCTGCTGATCTACAAGGAGGCGGCAGACCTGCAGGTGAACCACGAGGAGCCGGGGCCCACGATCATCGAGGTGCCGGGGGCGAATGGGTCCGTGAAGTCCAAGACCTTCGGCGAGTGCAGCGTGGACGAGATGCGCAAGGCCATCCAGCGCAAGCGCAAGCCCGCCTCCAGCAAGCCGCTGCCGGAGGAGGACCTGATGCTCGCGACCCAGCTCGAGGAGGCGGTGACGAGCCGCTTCAGCAAGGGGGACAACGTGCGGGTGTCCGTGCGCAACGAGAAGGACAAGGCGGTGATGACCTTCGATGGCATCCCGTTGGAGCAGGTGCTGAAGCTGGCGGAGGCGTTGATGGCCCCGCTGCCCGCGGTGAACGAGCTGAAGGCGGCTCGGAAGCCGTTCGTGTCCTGAGACATGGCGCCTGAAGGAAGTGAAGGCCCTCCCCCGTAGCCCTGGGGGAGGGCCTTTCGCTTTTGGGGGAAGGGGAGCGACCTTTCCGACATCCGCGGGCTCAAGCTCGGCTGACAGGCTGCGGGTCTGCTAGGGTGTGTAACCTGGGAGGTCCTGCTTCCGTGGCCCGACTCATGACGTGGGTTCTCATCACCCTTGCGCTGCTGGTGGCGGACGCGGCTGGCGCCCAGCAGCTGGTCCGCCAGCGGCAGGACCGGCGGGCCTCACTGCCTACCACGCCTGCCGAGCCCGTCCCGGAGCTGTACGTGGCGGCGGGCAACCTCACCACCGTGGCGTTCAATGCGCCCCTGGACCGCGACAGCCTCGTGGTGGACCGGACGCGGTTCAAGTGGATGGACGTCGGCGATCGCGTTCTCACCCTGCAGCCCTTCGCGGATCTCGGTCCGGGCGAGCGGCTCATCATGCAGGTCGGCTTCAAGGACCGCGCCCTGCCAACCAAGGCCATCCTCGCCATCCTCTCCAAGGCGGAGGTGATGGACGGCATGGTCGAGGTGGACCGGCGAGCCAACACCCCCGAGGCCCTGCTGGCAGCGTTCACGCAGAAGGAGGCGGAGCTGGAGGAACTCAAGGCGAGGTGTGAGGGCGGCCCGGTGGGGCTCGCCCTGTCCGAGTGGCTCGACAAGTACGCGAAGGTCACCGCGCTCATCAAGACAGGGATGCCTACGGAGACGCGCGGACTGAACGTGGTGGAGACTGTTGGCTATACGGGCGGGTTCTCGGCCCTCGTCGCCATCCGACTTCGCAACGCTCCGGGGCAGCCCCCCTGGGCGGTGGGGCAGGCCCGAATCACCGATTCGGAGGGCTCCCCCGTGGAAGTGCTCTCCATTCGGATGAAGCCAGCGGAGCTGGCTCCAGGGAGGGAGGGGCTGGTGGTGGTGGAGATGAAGGCACCACTCTGGACCATCGACAAGCCGTTCAGCGTGGAGCTGATAGACGCCCGTGGCCCGCGCCGCCTGCCGCTGACCCTCAAGAAGGAGTAGGGAACTCGCGCCCATGACGATTGATGCCTTTCATCCCGACCACCTCAAGCCCGGAGACATGGTGGGCCCCTGGCAGATTGTCGAGTCGCTGGGGAGTGGCAACTTCGGCCACGCCTTCAAGGCCGAGCTCGCGGGGGAGTCATTCACGCTGAAGATTGCGGTGCGTCCGGCACCCGGACTCTCCGAGGACACGTCCTTGGCGGCTCTCGAGGAAGGGCAGGTGGATGGGCGTATGCGCCACGAGGGGGCTGTCCTCCTGGCCAACATGCGCGGTGACGGACTGCCTCATCTGCGAGCCGTGGGCAGGTGGCCCCATCCCAAGAGGGGCTACCTCTTCCTCGTCACGGACTACGTGCCCGGGGAGCCTTTCCATGACTGGCGCGAGCGAACCCACCCCACTGCCGCCCAGCTCGTGGACATCTTCATCGCGGTGGTGCGCGTGGTGGCCCGGCTGCATCGCCGAGGCATCCTCATCCGCGACTTCAAGAGCGAGCACGTCATCGTCCCGGCGGACCACAAGCCGGTGTTGGTGGACCTGGGCAGCGCGTGGTTACCGGGAGGTTCTTCTCTCACCGTGGGGCTGGCCCCGAGTACTCCGCATACGCTGCCGCCCGAGTGCATTGCCTTCCTCCGCGAGGGCTCCTGGAGGCAAGGCACCCGGTTCGACTCCACTCAGGCAGGCGATCTCTATCAGGTTGGCGTCTTCATGTACGAGGCACTCACGGACGCTTGGCCCTTCAATCCGCGGTTGCCGGGGGAGGAGCTTCGGATGGCCATCGAGAGTGTCATCCCGCGCCCGCCCCATCGCATCAACCCCAATGTTCCTGAGACGCTCAGCCGCATCGTCCTGCGGCTGCTGGAGAAGAGGCCGGAGGATCGCTATGAGAGCGCCGACGTTCTGCTTCAGGCGCTGTGGGAGGCCAACAAGGAGCGTTCCACGAAGGCATGGAAGGTGCCGCTGAGCCTCCCTCCCGAGGGCCCTGCCCCGGTCACCCAGGAGGAGGTGGAGGAGCGCCGCCTCCTCCTGCAGGAGTCCGAGCGCAGAGCCCAGGATGCGCGTGCCCCCCAGGCGAAAGAACTCTCCCGCGAGCAAGCCCTCGAGCAGCTCTCGATCCTCACCCAGGAAATCGAGGAGCAACTGCTCCTTGCCGAGGAGAAGGCTGCTCGCCGTAAGCGGTGGTGGCGACGAGGCGCGCTCACGGTGGGCGCGTTTATGCTGGCCCTGACCCTCTTCGTTGCAGGGTGGGAGTGGTTCTCTCCCATCGGTTCGACTGCGCCCACTGAAAAAGGAATCTCGCCCATGCTCACCACCCTCAGTAACTCCCGGCCTGTGAGGGCTGTCGCCGCCTGGCTGTGCGCCACCGTGGGGGTGGGCTGCACTGCCGCTCAGGTGAGGCCCATGCCAGGGGACTGCCCCCAGGAGGCAGTCCAGAGCATGGAGCAACTGGACCTGCTCAATCGTCACTCCTTCCGTGCCGTCATCGACATCAATCAACCTGGCGACTCGGATCAGCAGGGGCTCTACTCGGCGGGGAAGATGGTCGGCCGAGTGGTGAAGTACGAGTTCACGGGGCCGCTGCCTGATGGCACCCTGCTCTATGGGCAGCTCTGGACGGAGGGGCTCACCAAGGAGGGATCCCCCGCGGTCCTGGGCCGGTACACGGAGCTCCTTCTTCCGGATGGGCGCCGCTTTCCCGTCTGCTTCGTGATGGGAGATTGGACCACGGGGCTCACTCTCAAGTTCCCTGGCTCCCCGCCCGATCAGGTCATCCTGCCGCGGGAGATGAGTGTGACTCCTGTGCGCATCTGGCCGTGAGGGAAGGCAATGGCGAGTCGACAAGAGATGGCGCCGCGCAGATCCGTGTGGATCTCATCATCCCAGCAGTACTTTCAGCAACATCTCCTCGGGCCGCATCAGCAACGGCTGGCTCGGGCAGGATGCGATCATTGACCGGGTGCCGAGCGCGCAGGTAATGGGCCAGGAGAAAGACGCCACGCTGACGACTCTGGGGGTTCCAATGAGGCGAGACCTGAAGTGCTTTAGTCTGTTTGTTTGGGTGAGCGGAGTGGTGCTGGCCGCCTGTGGGAGCCCGACAGAGGAACTTGAGTTTGTGCCTGATGACCCCTTGAGCACGCAGCGCTCGGCGTTGTGCTCCGGAGCGAGCGTCAGCAGCCTCACCCTCCTGGGGGTCAGCTCCTGGCAGGGAGAGTTGGGCAGTAGCGGAGACTGGGAGGTTCAAGGGGGCGCCAACGCGGCGCGGCTGGAGTACTTGGTGGATGGCGTGATGCGGGCTTTCGACGAGCGCGTAGGTCTGAGCGGCAACTGGTTCTTCAGCACCCAGGGCATCAGCTGCGGCACGCATTCCTTCCTGGTGAAGGCCTATCCCATGATCATCGACAGCGTTGGTAACCGCACCACTTGCTCCATGAATACTCCCAGCATCCAGTCGGCAAGCTTCAGGGATACCTCTTGCATGTGCGTCATTGGGAACATCGCGTATTCCAACGGGAGGGTAAACCCCGCAAACGCGTGCCAGATCTGTGACATCGCTCAGAGCACCACGTCCTGGTCACACAACGGCGCCGGTATCATCAGTAGCGCGGGTTACTGCAAGCCATTCCTGGATGGTCGGCAAATTTGCGTGAACAACCCATTGAAGAACGGCCTGTCCTGCACTACCCGCAGCGAGTGCTACACCACTTGCGATGACTTGATTTAGCTTATAGGTGTCGAGCCGTAGTCATGCGCGAGACCATCGAATTCCGAATCGACGAGGAGCTTGCTCGGAAGTTCCTCGAGCCGGAGCTGGGAAGTCCGATGAGCGACACCCTGCGTCGAGTAGTGCTGCCAACCCATGACGAGCGTGTTCAACGGATTGGTGAGATTCAGCGCGCGCATCGGGAAAGAGGGGAGTTCTTCTTCATCTACTCGGCGACGCACAGGCACTACTCGGCGAAGGAGATGGGGTCGGCTGAGCTGCTGGACCTGGTGATTCGCGCGCACTTCGAGCCGACAGGTTCCATGTGCGGTACCGAGTATGACGAATCAGCCGCATGCAAGTACTGCGGCGTGGGTGCCCGGCAGGTGTCCGACCTCATCCTCGACACTCGCCGCATCCCGAAGGGGAAGGACATCGCCAGGACGATTGCGGGCGAAGTCATTGTCTCTCCGCGAATGGTTGATGCCTGCCGCGAGTACGGCCTCGCGGGAGCCGACTTCCGTCCCGTGCTGCACCTCGGTCGCAAAGGCCGGGAGCCATCGGAGTGGAGCCAGCTCGTCATCACGTCCAAGCCGTTGAAGCTCAGCGCCTCGACCGTGACGGGTATCAACTTGTTCGATCTGGACGAGGAGAACAGGCACAGGTGCCCGAAGGGGCACATGGCGGGGTTGAATCAGATCTCCGAGCTGTATGTACAGCGGGCGAGCTGGGATGGGAGCGACTGGGCGCGCACAGGCACGTTTTTCGGAGTGAGGCGGGGCGAGCTGCGCCCAGAGCCACGGCTGCTCGTTTCACAGAAGCTGCGCCAGGTGCTGGTGGGCATGAAGGCCAAAGGCTTCGAGCTCGAGGTCGCCCATCTCGTGTGAGGTATCCGGTCTCAGGAAGGCTCAAGTTGCGGGTTCGATTCCCGGCGCCTCCACCCCGTCTCAGACTTCAGCGAACCTCATTCCGGAGAGACCTTCGGACGCGAGCCCCTCTTTGATGTCCTCGGAAACAATCAGGGCAACGCGCCACCCCCAGGTGCGGAAGATGCGTGCATTTCCTACCCTGGATGGGTCAATGCGCAGGCCGATGACAGAGCGATATTCACCCAGCTTCTCCGGTTCCTCATCCTCCGGCTTCCAGTACTGGACCTCCGTGCACCGCGCATCGTCGATGCATCGGATGATGCGCAGGGCGTTGAGGATGAAGTAGGTCTCGGGCCGTCCTTCGACCCGGGCAGGAATGAGCTGCACGTCCTGGGCTCCGAGCCGCTCCAAGAGTGTGGCAACGCGAGCATGGACAACGGGGATGGCGAAAGCGGCCCAGCAGAAGTCCAGAGCATCCCCAGGGACCTTGAGCGGGAAATGGACTACCCCTTCCAAAGCAAGTGACTGGCCTTGGCGGAACTGCCACGGGTCGAGCTCCTCCCCTCGATCATTCCTGGGAGCGCCCAGATGCCACCGCGTCTGAGAGCGTCTGTCATCCTTCAACTCGTAGAACCTGGACACGTCGCCGCTCCCACCTCAGTTGCTGGACCGGGTCGCCAGCCGATGCAGTGTTGATCCAGAGGTGCATACCTCATCCGCGATCTGTCTGAGCGCCCTCACCAGTCGGGTCCTGCACTGAGCAACGGTCCGGCATCCTTCCATCGCTGCATCGATCTTCGAGAAGACCGCCTCATGGTACTCCTGGGGATGAGGGCCCTGATGGCTCTTGAGGTAGACCCGATTTTCTTCCACATCCAAACCCATTCCTGCCTTGGCGAAGAGCTCCTCGAACAAGGGCGTCCATGGGCCACCTGCATCCGATGAGGTGACGTTCTTGTTGGTGGCCAGATGGTGCCATTGATGGCCCTCCTTCTTCTGGGCACCATCAGCGCAGGCGCCGCCTGCCGCCGAGCCCACTACCCCCGCAATCGCACCAGCGAGCACGATGGTGCCATCCGCCACCACGTGCGCGGTCGTAGATGCCTGGAACGTCAACCCTCCCGCCACTGCCAGGCGGGGCGGGCTCAGCAGCGGGCCGAGGCCTCCCGGAGGCACGTTGGGCAGGACTTTCGTTACACCCAAGCTGGCGACCACGACGAGCACGCGCAAGGCAGTTCCCCCGAGTGCTCGGCCAAATCGCTCGGCGACAGCCTCGAGGGCCGCCATCGTCCTGGCGGCTTGCGCTTCGCGGTAGAGCTGGAGGACAGCCAGCGCCACATTGCGCAGTTCCAGCAACCCTACGGCCAGAGCGAGCCGAGCCGTCAACGCGGCGGCGAACGATTTGGAGAAGAAAGGCTCGGGCATGAGCCATGCGGCGAAGTAGACCAGGACCGAGAGAGTGACACTGGCGAGGAACAAGGGGGAACGGAACAACTCCCGTGCCGCGTCGCGGAAGCCGGCGCCCATGTAGCGAGGGGACATCCTCAGCGCCATATAGAGAGGGCTGCGCTGCAAGGAGTCCGGTAGGGGCAGCCTCGCGGGACCGTACCGCGCCAGGAACTCTCCGCGCAGGCGAGCCTCCCACGGCGCGAGAGCAGCCGAGGCGGAAGCCAGAGCAGGAACCACCCAGAGTTCGGGTGGCGCCTCCATGCACTGAAGAAGGTCAGCGAGCACCCCGCGGGTTTCATCCGCGCCCACCTGCTCCCAGGCAGGAGTCAGTGGCATCGGGTCGAAATCGAGCTGGAGTCGATCGTCAGACAGCCTCGTCATTCGGACGGCCTGGCGTGCCTGTGGGAGTGCCGAGCTGTCGAGGTCGCTTCCCCCAGGTGTGACACATGAGGATGGGAACGCCAAACACAACGCGAGGAACAACCGCAAGAGGATGGAGGCGAGCGTCATCGCCTCGCATCATGCCCAACTCACACGAAGAACAGCTCGAACACCGTCATGCGCAGCAGCTGGTAGGCGGACTCCAGCACCCGCTCCACCTCGGCCTGGCCCACGCACCGGCGGATGCCCTCCTCCCGGTCCGTGGACACTCGCCGCAGGAGCATGCACACCTGACGGTTCGTCAGCCGCGGGTTCACCCGGCGCAGCTGCGCCACCAGCATGCCCAGCTGCGGCACCGTCAGCCCCGCGATCATCACCTGCTCGTCCGTGCCCTCGTCCGGCGTCAGCGCCACCGCCACCAGCAGCGGGTGCACCAGCAGCGAGCGCGAGAACGCCTCCTCGTGCGCAAGCCCCACCCGCGCCAGCTCGTTCAGCATCGGGCCCGTGTCGTGCCCCGGCACCACCGGCAGCACCTTCGCCTCCTCGTAGCCCCGAAGCACCTGCTCGTAGCGCTGCATCAGCTCGCGGCCGCCGCTGCTCGCCCGGAACGCCACGAAGGCCTCGTGCACCTCGGCCATCAGCGCCCGGAGCAGCACCGCATCCGCCACCTGCGGCGCCAGGCCCAGCGCCGCCGCCATCCGCGCCCGGCGCTCCGGCACCGCGCTCGGCTCCCGCCACACCTCGTACGTGAGGGCGCTCTCGCTCACCACCAGCGACAGGTTGACGACGCCCAGCCGGCCCGGCGCCTTCAGGAACCCGCTCAGCCGCTCGATGACGTCCGTCATGCCCTGCGCCACCCGGTCCATCACCGCGGCGCGCAGCCGGGCGCGGATGTCCATCCCGCCCTGCTGGGAGCTGGAGTTCTCGCGGCTCTCCACCCGGCGCTCACGCGACAGCTCGGGCGCCTGCACCATCTGCGGAGCCGGGCGCGCCTGCGCCTGCTCCTGGGTCACCACGGGGCGGGCCGCCGCCTCGCCGTTGATGACGCTCAGCCGGGGGCGGGGGAAGGACTCGTGTCCCTCCTCCATGCTGCTGTCGAAGCCACCCGTGTACGCCCCGAGCTGCCCGCCGCTCTCCGCCCCCTCCTGGCGCCTGGCGCCCTGCGCGCCCCCGCTCTTGCCGCCCGCCGCCGCCTTCCCCGCGCCGCCGCCCCCGGCCGCCGGCTTGCCAGTTCCGGACTTGGGCTCCTCCCGCTTCGGCTCCGCCGCCTTCGAGGCCTGCGCCGCTGCTCCGTTCCGGGAAATCGCCTGTGCCAGTCGAACGCTCATGGTGTGCCTCTTGCGGGTGGGAACTGTTCCCCTAGAGAGCAAGGGGCATGCCATGCGGCGGGAGGGGGCTCGGCTCCTACGTCAGGTTCTTCAGGTGCACCGTCAGGTGGCTGTCGGCCGTCCCCAGCGTGCTCGCGTCATCGGTGGGGATCACGTAGCCCTGGTCGGCGCCCACGTGCTTGCGGAAGAAGTCCACCACCTCCCCATCCTGCACGTTGGAGGTGGTCGTCTTCTTGATGCCGTAGACGTTGCCGCTGCCGTCCTTCGCCTTGACGGCGTCCGGCGCCTTCTCCAGCAGGTTCTCCAACGTCCCGGACTTACGGCCCCCGCTCTCCGGCTCGATGGTCATCGCCGCGTTGTTCCCCTCGATGTAGCTCACGTCGTAGTAGGTCTGGTTTCCGCCCCCGTTGAACTTCACCTCGCCCAGGGTGGCCGCCTTCCCGTCACCCGCCGTGCTGCGGAAGTTGCCGCACCAGCCCTCGGGGAACGCCACCGTCTGGGTCTCCCCCGGCTTCAAAGTCACCGGATCCACGGGCTTTTCCCCCGCGTTCGGCGTGAACTGGACCGTCATGGGCTCGTCGCCATCGTTGGTGAACGTCATCGTCCGCTCACCCTTGGCGCTGCCCTTCGGCTGGGAGACGCCCGCCGACGAGTCCACCTTGGCGCTCTCCTGGGCCTGGGCCGGCGCGCTCGGAGCGGCGCTCGAGGGAGCGGCCTCGGCGCCCAGGTCCGGCACTCCCGCCTGGGCGCCCAGGTCCGGCACTTCGCCCTCGGCTCCGCCCAGGTCCGGCACTCCGCACTGGGCTCCGCCCAGGTCCGGCACTCCGCCCGCCTGCGCGCCCTGCAGGGGCGAGACGCCGCCGAAGTCGCTCCCCAGCATGCGCGCGGACTGCTCCAGCAGGGTGGCCACCTGGGACAGCAGCTGCACCGCCTGCTGCAGCCCGCCCGCCTGCGTCAGGCCCGCCGGCGAGTCGAAGCCGTCGCTCATCAGGAGCTTCTGCAGCGCGCTTTCCTGCCGCGGAGCCGGCGTGCCGCACCGGGCCTGCGGCTGGGCGGGGCTCTGCTCGAGCCGCGGGGTGCTCTGGATGGAGGCGTGGGAGAAGGAGGACGGGGACAGAGGAGAGAGGGCCATGACGGGGTTCTCCGAAGGAGGGGGAAGGGGAGGAGGGGCGGCGGAGGGTGCGTGCAGGGAGGCAACAGCAGGATGTGTGCCAAGGTGTCTTGGGGGTGTTCTTGCTGGCTCGGGCGAGGGTTCGGGAGGCGGAGACTGGTGACAGCCGTCCTGGAAATGGTGACGGCTGTCACCAGGCGGCGGCCCGGGCCCGGGCTACGCGGGCAGGGTGCCCTGGCCGGTGCTGATCGTGTCCCAGAACTGCTTCACCTTCGTGACGTAGGTGGCGTCACCGGTGCCGGCGGGGATGGCGTTCGGGTTGGAGCGGTCCACGCCGTTGGGCCCGGAGTTGTAGGCGCGCAGCGCCAGGTCCCAGCTGCCGAACTGCTCCTTCATGTCCTTCATGTAGCAGGCGCCCGCGAGGATGTTCGTCACCGGGTCCGAGAGATCCTTGCCCTGCAGCTCGGGGTGCCTGGCCTGCAGCTCCTTGAAGGTGTTGGGGTTGACCTGCATCAGGCCGGTGTCCGTCAGGCCGTTGCCGCCGTTGGTGGAGACGGCGGCCAGGTTGCCGCGCGACTCCTGCCAGATCTGCGCGGCCAGCATGGCGGCCGGCACGCCCGTCTTGGCCGCGGCGGCCTCGATGGCGTCCTTGAACTGCGCCAGGGCCGGGGGGAACCCGGCGCCGAGCTTCGCGTCGCCCGAGGGAGTCGCCGTGCCCGCCGAAGAGGTGCTGCCAGACTGCGCGGGCGCGGTGGGGGCCGCGGAGGCGTCGGAGCCGGCGGCCGCGGAGGCGTCGGAGCCGGCGGTCGCGGTGGCGGTAGCCTCCGGCGACTGGGGCGCGGCGGCGCCGAGGTCCGGGGGAGCGCAGCACTCGCCAGCGCCCGGCAGGCCCGCCTGGCCACCCTGGCCGCCCAGGTTCGCCTCCAGCATCTGCTGGAGCACGTTCACCGTCTGCGCCAGCGTCGACACGACGCCCAGGAGCATCTTCTCCATCTGCGCGCCGCGCTGGGGGCCCGCATCGAAGCCGTCCGCCTGCAGCGCCTCGAGCCCGGGCGACCCGCAGCGCTGCTGGGCCAGGGCCTGCGTGGGGGCCTCGGCGCAGCGCGAGACGGACTGCGTGGCGAAGGTGGACGTCTGGGGGGCGCGGAGCGAAGAGACGTTCATGGCGGGGTCTCCTGGGATCTGGTGAGGGGGGCTGCTACTTGTGGATGACGTGACTACCTGGGAGCAGAACTCGTGCCAGGGCTGGGAAGGAGGGCCGGGCCGCTCTCTCTCCAAGGGTGCAGGGGCCGGCGGCCTGTCCACTGGCCGTCGACAAGGCGGCTTGCCCTGGTGACAACCGTCCCGCATTGATGATCCCTGTCACCATCCAGGTAGAGTCCACGCCGGCTCGGTGGGCCCCTCCCCATGGCCGCCAGGGACATCCTTATGAGCGAGGAACACAGCCAGACCGAACCCACCGTCACGCCGACGCCGGCGCTGAACACCAACCGCACCGGGGAGGGCCGTGCGCCCTCTCGGATGCAGCCCGCCTCGCAGGTGGGGCGCTACCTGCTGCTGCAGCGGCTGGGCGAGGGCGGCATGGGGGTGGTGTACTCGGCGTATGATCCGGATCTGGATCGCCGGGTGGCCCTCAAGCTGCTGCGTCCGGATGGGCAGACGGACTCGGAGGAGGCCCGGGCGCGGCTGTTGCGCGAGGCGCAGGCGCTGGCGCGCGTCTCCCACCCCAACGTCATCCCCATCTTCGACGTGGGCGTGTGGGGCGAGCAGGTGTTCCTCGCCATGGAGCTGGTGGAGGGCGGCACGCTGGCCTCCTGGCTGAAGGAGACGGAGCGGCCCTGGCGCGAGGTGCTCAGCTACTTCCTGCAGGCAGGCCGCGGGTTGCAGGCCGCGCACGAGGCCGGGCTGGTGCACCGCGACTTCAAGCCCGCCAACGTCCTGGTGAGCCGCACCGGGCGCGTCTTCGTCACGGACTTCGGGCTGGCCAGGCAGATGGGCGGCGCGTCCGCACCCAAGGCGCTGCCCCCCACCGAGGAGCTGGCCCGGCGGATGACGCCGACGGACAACCGCCTGCTGGAGACGCCCATCACCCAGGTGGGGCTGGTGATGGGCACGCCTTCCTATATGTCTCCGGAGCAGTTCCGGGACGCCGAGCTGGATGCGCGCTCGGATCAGTTCAGCTTCTGCGCCGCGCTGTACCTGGGGCTCTACCGCCAGCGGCCCTTCGAGCCTGGCCGCATGGAGTCCTACGCGGTCTCCTCGGCCGCGAAGTCCGCGAAGTCCGCGCCGCCGCCCGATGGCCGGCACACCGTGCCCATGACGCCGAAGAAGCCGCGGGCGGCGGAGAGCGCCTCGCGGCCGGCGAGCCCCATCCTGGAGCCGCCGCGCGAGGCCAGGGTGCCCACGTGGGTGAAGCAGGCGGTGATGCGCGGGCTGGCGCTGGAGCCGGCGGCGCGCTTCCCGTCCATGACGGAGCTGCTGGAGGCGCTCTCGCAGGAGCAGCGCCGCGTGCAGCGGCGGCGGTGGGGCGTGGGCGCGGCCGTCGTGGGAGCGGCGCTGACGGTGGTGGGCGTCGTCGAGTACCGGCAGTCGCGGGTGTGCGTGGACGCCGGGGCGCCCATGGACGAGGTGTGGAGCCCGACGGCTCGCCAGAAGATGGAGACGGCCTTCGGCGCCACGGGCCGCTCCTTCGCCCGGGAGATGGCCACCCGTGTCAGCGGGGTGCTGGACGGCTACGCGGCCGAGTGGAAGCGGCAGAACACCGCCGTGTGCGAGACGACGCGGCGGCAGGGCACGCAGCCCCAGGAGCTGCTGGCGCGGCGCGTGGTGTGCCTGGAGCGGCGGCGCAAGGACATGCGGGCCACGGTGGAGCTGCTGGCGCAGGCGGACGCGTCGGTGGTGACCAAGGCGCTGGACGCCGCCTACGCGCTGCCCGCGCTGCAGGAGTGCGAGGACGTGGAGACGCTCGCCGAGCAGCAGGGCCTGCCCACCAACCCCACCCTGCGCGCGGAGGTGCAGCGGCTGGAGGAGAAGCTCACCGCGGTGCGGGCGCTGGTGGACGCCGGCAGCTTCAAGTTCGCTCGGGAGGCGGCCAGGCAGCTCGAGGCGCCGGTGCTCGCCACCGGCTACCTGCCGCTCATCGCCGAGACGCGCTTCCACCTGGGCTGGCTCGAGATGCAGCTGGGCGAGCCTCCCGAGGCGGCGCAGCTGCTCTCCCAGGCCGTCTACGACGCCGAGGCGAGCCGGGCGGACCGGCTGAAGATCTCCATCCTCAACAAGCTGCTCTACGTGGAGGACGAGCAGCGGCACTTCCCGCAGGCGGAGGGCTGGGCCGGGCTGGCCAACGCCTCGCTCCGGCGCATTGGCGGGGCGCCCGTGCTGGAGTCCGACGTGAAGGTGAACCAGGCCAACCTGGCGGTGAACCAGGGCCGCCTGCCCGAGGCGAAGGCGCTGCTGGAGCAGGCCCGGGCGCTGCAGGAGCGCGTGCTGCCCCCCGGCCATCCCAAGCGCGCGCGCACCACCTTCCTGCTGGGCCGGGTGCTGCTGGATCTGGGAGAGAAGGCCAGCGCCCTGGCGATGCTGGAGGAGGCCCTGAAGCAGACGGAGGCCTCCGTGGGCCCCATGCACCCGGACATGGCGCAGCGCCATGGGATGATCGGTGTGGCTCTGAGGGAGATGAAGGAGCCGGCCCGTGCCCTGCCGCACGTGCAGGCAGGAGCCGTCATCCGCAAGGCCCACTTCGGGGCCACCAGCTGGCAGTACGCGGACTCGCTGGATGAGCTGGGATGGGTGCTTCTGGATCTTCGGCGCTACGACGAGGCGCTCGCGGTCTACCAGGAGGCGCTGACGGTCAAGCGCCAGTCCCAGCCAGAGGGGTCTCCAGCGCTCCAGTACTCCTATGACGGAGTGGGGCAGGCGCTGCTGGGGCTGGGGAGGGCCGGCGAGGCCGTGGAGGTGCTGCGCAAGGCCGTCGCCTTCACCGAGGTGCCGCCCGACGTGCTGGCCGAGTCCGGCTTCGCCCTGGCCCGGGCCCTGGCGCTCTCCGGCAGCCCGGAGCAGGCTCGAGACGAGGCCATCCGGGCGCGCGAGCGCTTCACCCAGGCCAGCCTGCCGCAGCGCGTCGCCGACGTGGACGCCTTTCTGGTGGCGCTCCCGAAGGCTCCCGCCGCCCAGGCGCGCACCGTCTCTCAATCCCTGCACCCGTGAGGCGCGCACTGTCTCTAGATGGCGGAAGGCTTGGACCGTGGTAGGATGACGCGCCGTGGCGGCCCAGGACGAAGAGGAGCTCTTTTCTGATCCCACAGCGACCCTGAGCCGGGCCCTTCCGGGTCAGGTGAAGATGAAGCTGCTGGTGCTGTCGGGCCCTGACGCTGGGCGCAGCTACCCGCTCACCGGCCCGGAGTACGTGGTGGGCAAGGCCCCGCCCAGCGACATCGTCCTGAACGACAAGTCCGTCTCGCGCCAGCACCTCAAGCTGCAGGTGCGCGAGGGGTACGTGAAGGCCACGGACATGGAGTCGCGCAACGGCTCGTTCTGCGAGGGGCTGCGCTTCAACGAGCTGGACGTGCGCCTGGGCAGCGTCATCACCCTGGGCACCACCGAGCTCAAGCTCGTCCCCGAGGACACGCGCTCGCGCTCCGTGCTGCTCTCGGAGCGCGACCGCTTCGGCGCCCTGGTGGGCACCAGCCGCAAGATGCGCGAGGTGTTCACGCTGCTGGAGCGCATGTCCAGCGGCTCCTCGGACGTGCTCATTCAAGGCGAGACGGGCACGGGCAAGGACCTGTGCGCCGAGGCCCTCCACGCGGAGAGCCCGCGCAAGGATGGCCCCTTCGTCATCATGGACCTGGCGGGCATCGCGCCCTCGCTCGTGGAGAGCGAGCTGTTCGGCCACGTGAAGGGGGCCTTCACGGGGGCGCAGGCGGACCGCGCCGGCGCCTTCGAGCGGGCCAACGGCGGCACCGTCTTCCTGGACGAAGTCGGAGAGCTGCCGCTGGAGCTCCAGCCCCGGCTGCTGCGCGTGCTGGAGCGCCGGCAGATCAAGCGGGTGGGAGGCAACGACTACCGCACCGTGAACGTGCGGGTGGTGGCCGCCACCCACGTCCGCCTGGAGGACGCGGTGCAGGCGGGGAAGTTCCGCCGGGACTTGTTCCACCGGCTCGCGGTGCTGCGCATCACCCTGCCGCCGCTGCGCGAGCGCCCCGAGGACATCCCCCTGCTCATCGACACCCTGCTGGAGCGGATGGGGCGGCCGCCCAGCGCCCTGTCGGATCAGACGCGGGCCCTGCTGGCCCAGTACCCCTGGCCGGGCAACATCCGCGAGCTGCGCAACGTGGTGGAGCAGGTGGTCAACCTGGGCGAGGAGGCCCTGCCGGAGATGGAGCCGGCCGCGGACGGGGCCGCCGCGGCCCAGCGGGCGCTGGAGCTGCCCTTCAAGGAGGCCAAGGAGAAGCTCATCGACGGCTTCGAGCGCGACTACCTCAAGGGTCTGCTCGAGCGCTGCGAGGGCAACCTCTCCCGCGCCTCCCGCGAGGCCGACATCGATCGCGTCTACCTGCGGAAGCTGCTGCGCAAGCATGGCCTGGACACCCGGGCTGGTGGCTCCGGACTCCAGGGTGATGACTCCGGTCACCAGGATTAGCGACGAAAACGGGGTTCTCTAGCTTCAGGCCCTATGGTAGATTTCCAGAAAATGCTGTGCACGTGAATTGCACACATGGTATGCAGACCACGTTGGTCTCCTTACCCTCCCTAGGAGAAGCCCATGAGCGTGACTCTTCCTCCGAGCCAGTTCCGCCCCCTGCCGAACTCGCAGGGGACTTCTTCCGCCCAGTCCCAGGGAGTGCAGCAGACACCGGCGCTTCCGGAGCTCCCGAAGCCTCCGCCGCTGTCGGCCACCGTGCCCCAGAGCTACATCGACGGCTTCGAGCAGGTGACGAAGCTGCAGCAGGAGTGGGCGGCGAAGTTCGCGGCGGCTGGCGCGGCGAACCTGGCGGGGACGCCGGCGGTGGCGGCGCCGGAGCTGGCCCCGGCGAGCGTCGGAGGCGTGCAGGGCTCGGCGAGCGCGCCGGTGGACTGGATGGATGAGTCCAAGCCGGTGATCCAGCAGACCAAGGACACGGACTGCGGCGCCGCGGCGACGGCCATCCTGGCCGAGTCGATGGGGACGGCCAAGGAGCCCTCGAAGGCGCAGCTGATGGACGCGCTGGACTCGCGGTTCGCCACCGACGGCGCGGGGGCCACGCCGCGCCAGCTCACGGACATGCTGGCCAACCAGGGCCTCTCGGTGGCGAAGGGCACTCCCTTCGTGGACGCCGGGGCGCTGGAGGAGGCCATGGCCAAGGGCCAGAAGGTGGTGGCCATGGTGGACTCCGACAAGATTCTCCCGGGTGAGGCGTCCGGTGAGGCGGGCCGCTCGCACTGGGTCGTCATCGACGGCAAGGATGCGCAGGGCAACTTCAAGGTGAAGGACCCGGGCACGGGCTCCAGCTACTCGGTGAAGCTCGAGGAGCTGATCGACGCGGTGAACGCCAACCGGGCGAAGACCGAAGCTGGCGGGATGCTCGTCGTCGAGAAGGCGCAGCAGGGCGAGTACGAGGGCGTGACGGCGGAGCGCAACGCGCAGCAGGGCGTGGCGCTCGGAAACAAGCCGGGTGGTGGCTCCAACTCGCGCAACACCTACGGCCGCGAGTCTTCCTAGCCTCCAGAGCGGCCCACGGGCGGCCCGCCGATCAAGCAAGCGTGGCCAGGCGGCTCGCCATGTACCGGGCGGGCGACGCCCCGAGCGCCTTGCGAAACATGGTCACGAAGCTGCTCGCGCTCTCGTAGCCGAGCTCCAGCGCCACGCTCTGCACGCTGGCGCCGCGGGAGAGCTTCTGGATGGCGAGGATGATGTGGAGCTGCTGCCGCCACCGGCCGAAGCTCAGGCCCGTCTCCTCGACGAGGAGACGGTTCAAGGTTCGCTCGCCGACGCCGATTCGCTTCGCCCACGTCTTCGTCGTGGCGCGGTTCGCCGGATCGGCGGTCATCTCATCCACCAGGCGGCGGAGCCGCGGGTCGATCGGCATCGGCAGCCGATGCTTCTCGATCGAGACCGTGGCGAGCTCGTCGAGGAGCACGCTCACCAGGCGCGCATCAGGCCCCTCGAGCTCGTAGAGCGCGGGGCGCGTCGCCAGGCGAAGCAAGAGCTCGCGGAAGAGCGGCGTCACCGACACCGCGCAGCAGTCCGGCGGGAGGTTGGGCGCCGCGCCGGGCTCGACGAAGACGCAGTAGCCCTCGAGCGGCGCGCGGGCGCAAATCCGATGCGTCACGGAGCCGGGGAGCCATAGCGCCGATTGCGGCGGTACGATCCAGAGGGCGCTCGACGCTTCGCAGATCAGCTCTCCGCGCACCAGGTAGATGAGCTGCGATTCGCGGTGCGAGTGAGGCTCGCTCTCGAGCCCGCCGCTCGCCATGGCGAGCGCGATCGCGTTCACCGGTCGCGCGACCCCGGTCTTCCAGCGTCCGCGCGCCTCGAGCACGAAGCGGCTCGCGAGCGACTCGAGCGACGCCACCGCGCCACGGGGCTCGTGCGCCACCTGGACGTCTCCGCGAATCGTCCAGCCCGTTGGATGCGCAATCCCTGGCTCCGTCGAATGCCGCCGCTTCGCCGCCATGGCCGTTTTGATAAACAAATTGTCTTGATTGCGCAATGCGGTCAGCGGCGATGGCTGCTTATGTTCTTCTCCATGTCCTGCCTTCCACCGAGCCTTCGGACGTCGTCGAGTCCGTGTTCCATCGCCTCGTCTCCCGCCGCGCCAGATGTGTGTCCTTGGCCCGAGGCCGATCATGAAGTCTGATCCCTTCGCCGTGCTGCCCGACGGGCGGGTGCGCGCCGTGCTGCGGCGTCTCCATGATGAGGCTGACCGGCAGATGCCAGGCGTCCTGCTCCACTTCCTGCCGAAGCTGCCGGGGATGCTCCTCGGTCGCCCCGTCGACGCTCCGGGGACGGAGCTCGACTTCGTCGACAAGTACATCGCGCTCGGGCGCGACCAGGGCGCCTTCTGCTACCTGACGGCGCGGGCGCTCGGGGCCAGGACGATCGTCGAGTTCGGCACGTCCTTTGGCGTCTCGACGTTGTGGCTGGCGGCGGCGGTGCGCGACAACGGCGGCGGTCGCGTCATCGGCACCGAGCTCGTGCCGGAGAAGGCGCGGCGCGCACAGGCGAACCTGGAGGAGGCGGGGCTCGCGTCCTTCGCCGAGATTCGGGTGGGTGACGCGACGGAGACGCTGCGGGCGGACCTCGGCGAGGTGGACTTCATGCTCAACGATGGGTTTCCCCTGCGGGCCCTCGACGTGCTGAAGCTCGTCGCCCCGGCGCTGCGTCCAGGCGCCGTGGTGGTGACCGACAACGTCGGCGTCTTCAAGGCCGACTACCGCGACTATGTCGCCTACGTGCGTGAGCCGCGCCACGGTTTCGCGTCGATGACGGTGCCCTTCCGCTCGGGCACCGAGTACTCGGTTCGGCAGCCGGCGCACCCGGGCTGACCGGGGAGCAGCGGCATTGGGAGGATGGCCCAACCGGCCAGAGCGCCACCGACTGGTATGCTTGTCATACCAGTTCGCAACAAGTCCCGCAGCCAGGTGCCCTGAGGCCAGCGGGAGCAGCGCTGGCTACCAGAGGCTCACAGCCAGGGCCACCAGGAGGCCCAGGGCCAGCGTGCCCAGCAGGAGCCACGGGGCGGCTCTCCCGGAGCGCCCTCTCTGGGATGCCGTCACGGCGGGCAGGCGAATCTCGGTGGCGTCTTCTCCCGCGTGCCGCACCGGGAGCCGGGCCGAGCGCACGCGCTCGGTGGAGTCATCGCGCGCCTTCCTCGAGGTCGCATGCGCAATCGCCGGGCCAGCCCGTGGAGCCTGTGAAATCAACCCCGGTCCTTCGGAGTGGAGCGCTGGAGCATGTGCGCGCGGCTCTGGCCGCGCTCGAGGAGCTGCGCGAGGGATATGGCCCCGCGCTCGACGACAAGCGGACTCGCCTGGTGGAGGAGCGGATCCGCGAGGCGCTCGCCGGGCGCGACGAGGCGGAGGTGGCGGGCCTCGTGAAGCGGCTCCTCCTCACGGTCGAGCCCCGGCCGATGGGCGTGCTGGCCGTGAGCGTCGTCGCGCTTGGGCTCACGCGGGAGATCGTCTCCCTGCTGGACGAGGTGCTCGTGAAGGCCCGCCCGCACCAGCGGGAGCGGATTCAGCACTTCATCGCTTCCTTGTCTCCACCGGAGGAGGGGGCTTCCCAGGCGTTCCGGGAGCGGTGCCTGAGGCTGGCGCGCGAGGGACACACGGTCGAGGAGCGCCTGGAACTCATCCAGCTCCTGTTCCGGCTGGCGTCCTCTCGGCGCGCCGAGCTCGTCCCGGAGCTGCCTGAGCCGGCGGAGTTGCTCGCGACGTTGCTGGAGGAGACCGAGGGAGCCATTGGCGCCAACCTGTACGAGAGCTGGATGCAGCCGCTGCTGGCCCTACCTCGCGCACGGGCCTGGTTCATGTCGTACGTGGCCAGGGCGCCCGACAGCTATCTGGCCTTGCTCCTCTTCCGCACGCTGGGGCCCGAGTGCGAGGGATTGATGATGCTGCTGCAGCGGCTGCTCGCCGACAGGAACACGGGGCCCGTCGATCGGGAGAGGTGGGTGGAGGCACTGGGGCGCATCGCCAGCGGACCCACTCATCCGTCCCGAGCGCTGCTGCAAGCCGTCTTCCTGGATGGCCGAGAGAGCGTCTCCACCCGCATCGAGGCCGCGAGCAGGCTCTGGGCCCTGGGAGTCCGAGACGTTCCGGGGGCGGAGCTGTCTACCGCCCTCCGTGATCGCTCCGCGGCTGTGAGGAGCTGGGCGCTTCTGCTCTCGGGCGCGCTCCCGGAGGAGCTCCTCGCACCGCTCCGAGAGGACGCGAGCCCCGTGGTGCGCTGGGTGCTCACGCACGGGTAGCCCGAGGGAGGCATCGACAGGCGGCTCGCCTCCTCGGCCCCTCGGCAGAGCAGGGGGGGCGCCCTGCCAGTGGCATCGCCACTTCCTATGTTTTCGACAAAGGAGGAGGGTGATGCGCCTTTCGGACACGAACCTGAAGAAGCGGACAGTGCTGGGTGCGGACGGGCAGGTGGTGGGTGAAGTCTCAGGGCTCTTCCTGGACAGCAGCACCTGGAGCGTGGAGTCCCTGCAGGTCAGCCTGAGGCGGGAGGCGGCCGATCAGCTCGGCGTGTCGCGGAGCGTCTTCCACACGGGAGTGCTCGAGATTCCCTCGCGCTTCATCCAGTCCGTGGGAGATACGGTCATCCTGGCGGTGTCCCTCGAGGAACTCCGGCGGAACCTGCCTGGCGAGACCGAGCCTGCCCCCGCTCACTAAGGGAGGCCCGAAGAACTGCTCGCCCCTTGAGAGAGACTCCTGTGCAGGGGAACGGCCCGGCCATGGGGGCGCCTTGTGAGCGGGCTCGTAGCGAACTGGTATGACAAGCAGACCAGTTCGGACCGAACGCGCTCGACACGAGGGCGGACCGGGACGCGAGAAAAGAGCTCTTCGGACCTGCTCAGTCGGGGGCCGTGGCGGGGAGCGTCAGGCCGTCAGCCGCGTGCGGGATTGCGCCAGGGCGCCACCGAGCGCCGCTCCGATGAAGAGGCCCACATCCGCCAGGACCACCACGACGCCTCCCGCCAGCCCCACGAACAGCCCAGCAAGCGGGGCTTCGAAGAGCAGCAACAGGACGAAGAGCGCCACCGCTACGACGATGGCCGGGATGATGGCGGCCGTCAGGCCTCGTCGCACACCGCCCGCCATATAGCCGCCCACGAAGCCGCCGATGAGGCCGTTGATGAGGGGAAGAAAGAATAGCACCAGGCTGATCACCACCATGACGATGGCCGCGGTGAAGGGCGAGCTACCACGAGTGATCCGGACGTCGGCCATGCGCCACCTCCTCAGGAAGGGAACCGATAGGCATCTCTCACGGTGGCGACAGAGTGCTCCCGGGGCCAGGAAGGGGCTGCCCGGCAGACGCCTGCCATCCCGAGCCCCTCGCGATCAGTCGGGCTCATGCCTCCATGGACGCTCGGCGCCAGGGGCCGATTCCCATCCTCCGGGAGCTCCCCTTGACGTCTTAGGGAAGCAAGACTCTCTCCCCCAAGACGTCAAGGGAGAGGTTCATGAGTGACACGTGGCTGGAGCTGCTGCAGGGCACGCTGGATGTGCTGATGCTCACCGGCTTCTGTGCCACCGTCATGCACGCGGAGTTCGACGAGTAGATCGTCGTGGCGCGGCCCTTCAACGAGGCTCCGTCGGCCCGAGGAGGCTCACATCTCGAACCGTGATACTGACCGTGTCCGAGCTACTGAGGAATGAATTGTCCCACACCGTGAGCTGGAAGGTGAGAACGGTGTCTGTGGTTACCGCTGGCGCCACGAACTGCGGCGTCGGGCGGGTGAAGGTGGGAAGGAGAGTCACGGGCGGGCCCGACAGCTGCGCCCAGGCGTACTGCCGGATGGAGCCGTCGGGGTCCGTCGACCCCAGACCCTCCAGTGTGACGATCGACTGTTCATCCACCGTCTGATCAGGACCCGCATCAGCCACCGGAGGAGCGTTCATCGGGGTCGCAACACCCAACCCCAGGATGAAGAGGCTCCATACCCATCGCTTCATGGTCAACTCCGTGTGTGAGAGTGCACGGGCCGTTGATTCCCTCTCGGGGAACCCCGGCCCCCATGCGCAGGCAACAGGGAAAAGGTACGTGATGAGGAATGGCTCCAACAATGTCCCCATGCGCCAGAAGCATTGTCCTGGGATGCCACGCCGCGCCCTTCTCGGCCCCTCTGCTCCACCTCGTCGAAGAACTGCATGCGCCGAGAGACGGCGATCGTCTTGGCCGCCTCGGCGGCTTCCTGCTCTGGAGTCGCCGCATGGCGCATGCTCGCGGTCTCGACCGACGGGTTCGATGCGCAGGCTTGAGCCTGCTCCCTGACGCAACACCAGGCTGTACCAGCTCGCGCTCGTGACGAACCGGAGGGCCGTCGACGGCTCTACGACGAGCAGGAGCTCAAGGAGTTGCCAGGCACTCGAGCGGCCAGCATCCCCCCTCCTGCCTTGCCCGGGGGATGGACGCACCAGTGCTCCACCGCTGCGCATCGGGGGCACAACGAAAAAGCTACTCAGGTCGGCCGCACGGATGCTTCGAACCTCAGTCCCATGACGCAGAGGCCGCGCAGTCTGGGAGTTCTGTATGGTGTATCCCTCAACTTCGGAAGCCTGGAGGCGCTATGCCTCCACCGGGGCATTGGATGCTCGCCTGCTGCGACCTCCCATCCTGCGTGCGTGGGAGCGAGCCCATGCGCAGGGCGCCAGTCCCCACCAGCTCCGGGCCGAGCAGTTGTCCGATGAGAACCTGGCGAGGCTGCTCCGAGAGAAGTCGGCGCTGATCCAGGCGGCACGCCCCTACATGCGAGCCCTGTCCCGAGCGGCTGGAGAGCACCGTCACGCCGCGATGCTGGGAGATGAGAGAGCGCTCGTGCTGGATGTCGTGGGAGACGATGCGAGCATTCGTGGCCCCGAGAGTGTGCCAGGGCCTGGAGCCCTGCTCTCCGAGGCGGTGAGCGGCGCCAATGGGATTGGTACTCCGCTGGCGGAAGGGACGTACTCGGAGCTGATCGGCCCCGAGCACTTCATCAGCGGGTTCCACCCCTTCACCTGCCAGGGCGTGCCCCTGATAGGGCCCGAGAGCCAGGTGGTGGGAGTGTTGAGCATCTCCATGCGCAGCCCGACAGCCGCCACGCGGCTCCGGGACATCCTCGTGTGCGCCGGCCATGGCATCGAGGCGGAGCTGCTGCGAGTCCAGCTCGAGGAGGATATCCGCCAGGTGCTGGAGGCGACGCCTGGGGATGACACGGCGCTGGAGAACCTTCGGCAGGACTTGATGCAGCTCCATGCGACGGCGCGGTTGCGGCTCCAGGGCGCGGCGGCGCTGTTGGGCCACTACCGGGACGAGAACGCCCTGCGGCTGTTGCAGGTGGCGCAATCCACCGCGCGGGAGTTCCAGCTGCGTGCGAGGATGTTCCAGGAGCTCGCGGGCTCGGAGCTGGGGGCCGCGCGCGCGGTGGAACTGCACGAGCAGGTGCGGCAGTTGCTGGCGCTGCTGTCCACCGAGAGCCGCATCCGTGCCGTGGACGTGTTCTCCGAGCACCTCACGCCCTGTACGGTGGAGGCCGATCCCCGGCGGCTGGCGCGCCAGCTGCTCTCGCGTCTGCTGCACGCCTTCGAGCTCGCGGAGGGAGGAGGCTCGGTGCGGGTGCGGCTGCTCCCCGTGGGAGGCGCCGGGCGGGTGACGATCTCCGCCCAGCCCGCGCCGGGAAGGCCGCGCGAGCCCGTCAGCTTCACGCTCGAGCTTCCGCTGAGAGGGGCCCTGACATGAGCGCTCACGCTTGTGCCGTCCTTGTCGCGGATGATGATGACGAGCTGCGAGACACCCTCGTCGAGCTTTTGCGGCTCGAGGGGTTCCACGTCCTGGAGGCGGGCAACGGCCAGGAGGCCATCGAGCAGGTCTTCGAGCACCGTCCCCACGTCCTGCTGCTCGATCATCGGATGCCGCTCATGACGGGAGCGGAGGTCTGCCGGCGCTTGCGGGAGAAGGGGGCCTCCATCCATATCATCTTCATCACCGCCGCCCGAGAAGGCGCGGCCATGGCCCAGGAGCTGGATGTCTTCCACTTCCTGCCCAAGCCCTTCGATTTCGACGCGTGCGTCACCGCCGTCTCCGCGGCGTGCAGCGCGGCTGCCCGCCGAACATCCCCGGCAGAGGGCTGATGGGAGTGGGGGACACCCCCTGGCCCCATCGACGTGTCACGACGGCGCGCTGACATGTCATCGCGGCGCGCTGACCTGTCAGCGCGTGCGGCGTGTGGGCCCAGGGGGTTGATTCTCCGAGGGCCGTGTCGTTGTCCGTGCAGGTCTCGAAGTTGCAGGGCGCTTCCAGCAGCACTGGAGGCCTCCTGCACCCATGAGCACCATCTACAAGATTCATCCCGCGATCGGCGTTGCCCGAGTCGGCGACAGCGAAGATTTCTACCTTGGCCCCGAGGCCGCCGGCGCTCTGCCCACCGAGAGGGATGGCAGCCCGGTGACCCGATTTCGGGACAACGCGAACGGTCTGCGCAGGCAGGCGGCCCGCTTCCGCATCTACGCCTATGACACCCCGGGCGCTCCGGGCAGGGAGATCGTTCCGGGGCAGGGGGGCGTCAAGGACATCCAGTGGACGGTGTACCTGGCCAACAAGAAGGCCGCCTGGTACGAGTTCCAGCAGCAGGAAGGCGCGGACGGCACCTACACCCAGGATCACGCGCTCCGCAACCCGCGAACCCTGGGCGCGGACCGCCAGAAGCTGATCATCGACCCGGGGCCGCAGACCATCACCTGCCTGGGCAGCGATCACACGCCGACGCAGGCGGAGTTCTCCAAGGGCAAGGGGCCCGCCGGCTTCACCCAGAACTTCCCGCCCACGGGACTGCTCCCCGAGAACAACGACATCACCACCCTGGGACGCATCTTCACGGATGCCTCAGGGGCGCTCTACACGCTGGGGGGCTATGGCCGCTCGGGCGTCGAGACGCGGTACGACATCACCAGCCTGCTGCTGACCACCTTGAACCCGAACGATGCGGATGACGATCAGGCCCTGCTGCCCAAGGCGATCGTCCATCAGCTCAAGAAGATCGCGGACCTGCCTTTCGCCACCCAGGCCGCCTTCGAGGACGCCATCCGCCAGGTGCTGGGCGCTGACTACGACGCCTATATCCAGAAGATCGAGTACTACGCCTATCCCCAGCCGCGGCTCGACGACTACGCCAACAACTCCTTCTGGTGGGATGACGTCTCGGATGGGCCGGTCACGGCGACGCTGATCATGGAGGAGGGCCCTCCGGTGGAGGTGCACTCACCCTCGTGGGTCCTGGTCGCTCCGCCCGCCTATGCCCCGCAGATCCTCAACATGATCACGCTGTACGACACGATGTATGACGTGTTCGTCCGCAAAGGGAAGCTCAACCCGGCGCTCTACTCGGGGGGGGCAGTTCAACCTGAGCTACCGGCCGAACTACCAGGCCGAGATCCAGCCCATCCTGAGCCGGCCGGCCGTCTATCAGTGGGTCGCCAACATCAACGACCAGGGGGTGCAGGGGCACTCCAGGTTCACCAACGGGCAGGGCAGGCCCTCCAACTTCTTCGACTATGTCCGAGCGCCCGAGGCCGTCAATGACCCGAGCCCGGGCCTGATGCCGAAGCTGGCGGGGGACAACCCGCTCACCGACAAGCACCCGCGCAACTACCTGGTGCTGACGGACACGCAGTACTTCCTCCTGAGCCAGTTCAGCAAGGGGCTCTGCGACATGTCGCCGCCCCAGAAGACCCCCACGCCCCAGGAGCAGCTGGACCGAGGCGTCCTGGACAACTGCGTGGGAGGGCCCTTCTGCCCCGGGATCGAGGTGACGTGGATCTCCCGGGACTTCAACTTCTACAGCGAGCCGTTCCGCTTCAAGCACAAGCCGCTCAATGGCCAGCCCCTCACCTGGGACAACAACCCGCATCAAGGCCAGGGACTGGAGCCAGGGGATGCCAGCAAGTACATGGCGCTGCCCTGGCAGGCCGACTTCAACGAGTGCTCCAACCAGATCATCGACCACACCTCCATCTGGTGGTGGCCCGCGCAGCGGCCCTACTACGTCTACTACCGAGACGAGCAGAGTGGCTCGGTTCAGCAGGGGTATTGGACCCGTCCCAAGCAGTCCAACTTCGTCCGGGACGAGACCATGGTCTACAACTGGAAGAACCTGGGCTTCATCCTCCAGCAGAGCGGGACGCCGGCGTTCATGGAGCAGGACTCGCTCCCGTTCGTCCGGCTGGACATGGACACGCCGCTGGACAACCCGCCCCAGGACAAGAAGCAGTGAGCTCCGCCCGCTGTGATGTCGCCATCCTCGGGGGAGGACCGGCGGGCGCGGGGGTAGCCTTGGCGCTGCGCGCGTGCACCGGCCTCTCGGTGGCGCTGATCGAGCGCTCCGACTACCACGCTCCGCGCATCGGGGAGACGCTGCCCCCTGACAGTCGCACGCTGCTGACCCGGCTGGGTGTGTGGAGCGCCTTCCTCCAGGGTGGCCACCTGCCCTCGAAGGGGACGAGCTCCTGCTGGGGCAGCCCTGAGCTGGGGTTCAACGACTACCTCATGTCCCCCTGGGGCTCGGGGTGGCACCTGGACCGGACGCGCTTCGACCAGCTGCTGAGCGGCGAAGTCATCAGGCGCGGCGGGGCGGTGCACACCGCCACCGCGCTCTCTCGCTGGGAGGCCCTGGGGCCTGAGGGCTATCTGCTGCACCTGACGCCACGGGGGGCCAGCGAGTGGACCCTCCAGGCACGCTTCGTGGTGGATGCCACGGGGCGCAAGGCCGCCTTCGCCGTCGCTCAGGGGGCCCGGCCGCTCGTGGCCGATCGAGGCCTGGGCGTGTACGGCGCCTTTCGTGTCAGGCCCGGGCAGACGTTCGACACGCACACGCTCGTGGAGGCCTGCCCGGAGGGCTGGTGGTACTCCGCGCTCCTGCCCGAGGGGCGGGTCGTCGTCGGGCTGCTCGGAGACGGGGACTCGCTGCGGGGTGTGACTCCACGCGCCTCGGAGCGCTGGCTCTCCCTGCTGGAGCAGGCCCCGGCCACCCGGCGGAGGCTGGACGCCTGCGACTTCGCCGGAGAGCCGCTCGTGGCGGTGCCGGCCAACGTCGCGCGGCTCGACCGTGTGCACGGAGCGCACTGGCTCACCGTGGGGGACGCCTCGTGCACGTTCGATCCGCTCTCTTCCCAGGGCATCTCCAAGGCGCTGCGCTCCTCGCTGCTGGCCGCCGAGGCCATTGAGCGGCACCTGCGGGGTGCGCCAGGCGCGCTGCCCTCCTACGCGGAGGCGGTGGGCAGGCAGTTCCAGGAGCACCTGAGCACGCGGGGCAGGTACTACGGGATGGAGCAGCGCTGGCTCGAGGCGCCCTTCTGGCGGAACCGCGCGCGGGCGATGGGACAGCGCCCCCATGCCTCCGCCGAGCGGACATTTCATCAATAGCACCGGAAGGAAACATGAAAACAAGACGCCAGAGGTATCTCCTATTTTCAGCGCTGGCCGTGTGCGCGACCGCCGTGGGCGCGGTGGTGGGATGCAGCGCGACGCTCTCGAAAGAGAAGGTGGGCAAGCCCCCCGCGGGGCCCCTCACGCTGGCCGTCAAGGCGGATGATGGGTTTGTCCCTCCGCCCTATCCCGTCTTCCCGCATGGGAACACCCTCA
Source organism: Hyalangium gracile (assembly GCF_020103725.1). NCBI lineage: Bacteria > Pseudomonadati > Myxococcota > Myxococcia > Myxococcales > Archangiaceae > Hyalangium > Hyalangium gracile. The sequence goes on from NZ_JAHXBG010000004.1 coordinate 417,795, forward strand.
CCCAGTCCCTGCAGGACACCGATCCTCAGGTGGGGCAGTTCCTGGCCTTCTACAGCAAGCAGGGTGGGGTGAGCTTCCCGCAGATCTCCCGCTCGCAGCTGGCGGCCTTCCCCAACCGCTACCTGGACATCGCCGACAACGGCCTCAATCTGGGCAGCGGACACTACAACTCGTCCCTGGTCTGCCAGTCGTGCCATGACAGCGACTGGAAGGTCAGCGGAACGGACCTGCCGAACATGAGCTTCTGGGCTCAGCCCTCGGTCTCCACCAGCTCGGACGGCCCCGCGTCGCTGGCCGCCAACTGGTCGCTCTTCGGGGACTGGAGCGCCTCCATCAAGGCCCTGGCGGGAAGGGATCCCGTCTTCCTCGCGCAGCTGGAGACCACCCGCGATCTCTCACCTCACCAGCCCGATGTGGTGGACAACCTCTGTCTGCGCTGCCACTCGCCGCTGGGGCAGCGGCAGGCCGAGCAGAACCACACCGCCTTCAGCCACTACATGCTGTACGCCGCGCCGGCGAACTCCGGGTACAAGAACCCGTTCCCTGACAAGACCTATACCCAGCCGCAGTACGCGAACTATGGGGCGCTGGGGCGAGACGGCGTCTCGTGCAGCTCCTGCCACTCCGTGGCTCCCAGCAGCGGCCAGCCCTGGAACGGCACGGACTACACAGTCTTCTACGGGAGCACGAGCGGCAGCATCTTCGGCGACAATCTCCCCAGCCGCCTCAAGAGCGCGGGCGAGCCCGTCCAGCCGCCGCAGTATCCCTTCACCGCGACCATGACCACCCAGCCTGGCGCCATCCTCGGGCCGGACACCGGGCTCAACACCGGCCCCATGGCCGCGGCGGGGCTGAGCCTGCAGACGGCCGCCACCGCCGGGGGGGCACACAGCTACCTGCGCGACTCCACCGTCTGCGGCTCGTGCCACGTGGTCATCCTGCCCAAGGTGCCCGTCGGCTACAGCGACAAGCTGTCCATCGAGAGCGTGGTGGCGCGCGGCGGCTATGAGCGGCCGGCCAGCTGCTCAACCGCCCAGAAGTACTTCACCGGGGACTTCCTGAAGGATCCCTGCGTGGGGCTGGCCTACGAGCAGACGACCTACTTCGAGTGGCTCAACAGCGGCTATCCGTCCGATACCTCCACGTGTCTGACCTGCCACATGCAGCTGGCGGAGCCGCCCTCGCCCAATGACGGGAACGTGGAGGTGGCGCAGATCAACACGGATCTGAAGGGCTACTACGGGGACACCCAGGAGCTCACCCCGCGCCAGTACAACCGGCACACCCTGCTGGGCATCAACCTCTTCGTCCACGAGATGTTCCAGCAGTTCGGGGACGTGCTCGGGCTGCAGTTCTACCAGCCGTCCTCCTCGCGAGTGCCTCCCTACCTCCAGAGCCCGGACATCCTCAACCGGACTCCCATCCTCATCTCCAATCCGGGCGCGGAGGACGGCAACGCGAACGGCTGGGTGGCCGCCTCGGGTGGCGGCATCCAGGCGGTGTCGCAGGCCAAGGGCGGCCAGGGGCAGGCGGTGACGCCGAGCCATGGGAAGTACTTCTTCCAGCTGACGGGCACGGGCGCCGCGGCGAGCCTGGACATCGATGTCTCGCGGTACGCGGCGTTCATCGATCAGAAGAACGGGGCCGTGAGCGTCACCTGGGGCGCCACCGTCTACTGTGACAAGGCCACGTGTGGCGCGGTCACGCTGACGCCGCTGGGGCAGGGCACCACGAGCACGGGAGCCGCTGGCACGCTGGTGCCCCAGCCGGCGCAGCCGCGGTGGATTCCCCAGCAGGGCACCCTGGCCCTCAACGCCGGGACTCGCCACCTGTCGCTCAGCCTCGGCCCCAGCTTCGCTGACGATCTCTTCCTCTCCCTGCGGTTGCCGGACGGCTCCGTCGCGCCGCTGCAGGAATCGGCCAAGGACTACGCCATGGCCCAGAACCTGCTCAACGCCGAGCAGTCCATCCTGGATCTGGCTACCAACACCTCGCAGGGGACCTTCAACCCGAGGAGGCCCGCGGTGCAGGTGTCCCTGGGGACGCCCACCACGAGCCAGGGCAACCTCACCGTCCCCGTCACGGTCACCAGCAGCGTGGGCCACAAGTTCCCGAGTGGAGCGCCCTTCCGCCGCGCCTTCATCCAGTTCGAGGTGCTGGATGGGAAGGGGACCGTCCTCTGGGCCTCCGGGCAGCCGAACCCACAGGGCGCCATCTGCGCCGGCAACTGCCTGCCCGACAACAGCAACATCCTCCAGAGCGAGTTTACGTCCGATTACAAGAAGCTCCAGCCGCACTATCAGACGATCACCTCCCAGCAGCAGGTGCAGATCTACGAGGCGAAGGCGGTGGATGACTCCAACAAGCTGAGCACCCTGGAGCTCCAGCTGTTCAAGGACGTGAAGGACAACCGCCTCCTGCCGCAGGGCTGGGTGGCGCCATCGCAGCGCGGCCCCACCGAGATGCTGTTCGGGCTGAACCTCCAGCAGCTCGCCAGGCTCACAGAGCCCTCGAGCATCGTGCTGGGGCCCAATGATCAGAGCATCTCGAGCGATCCGGACTACTCCACGTCTCCGGCCAGTGGCAGCGATCGCCTCACCTACCAGATCCCGCTCTCGCAGATCAGCAACTGGGCGACGATCCGGGTGCGGATGAACTACCAGTCCATCCCGCCCCCCTACCTGAACGCGCGCTTCCGGGACGCGTTGCTGGGTGACAACGGAGCGCCCTCCGCGCCTGGCCCCGCGATGCAGCGGCTGATCTACATGAGCAGCCGCCTGAACACGCAGACAGGGCTGAAGTTTGCTCCGAACCCCAGCGACCCGAAGTCTCAGATCGACTTCGTGAACAACTGGACCATGGTCCTGAGCGAGGCGACCCTCCAGAAGTAGCACGGAGGGTACTCGCCCCGGAGCGCTCCACGCGGGTGGCGCTCCGGGGCGGGGGAGGGACTACACGCCGCGCGTGGTGTGCGAGCCGATCGCGAGGCCCTTCCTCGCACCGATGGTCTTCACCAGCGAGCGGGGCACTCCCAGCTGATGCGGGGTGAGGAGCCGGTTGTAGAGGGAGTGGTTGCTGGGCACGAAGTTCTGAACGGTCAGCGTGATGCTCCAGCCCGGCGCGGGAGTGGTCCCGTTGGCCCAGTACGAGTAGCTGATGGTGGTCTCGAAGTTCGCGGGCACCGTGGAGATGATGCCCGTCGCCCAGCTACCGTTGTTGGCGGGGACGGTCGTCTTCTGGAGATCGATCAGCGGGTCGGGGCCCGGCGTTCCCGAGGAGAAGGCGACGCTGGCCCCAGCTGGGACGTTCTTGCACTCGAGCAGGAAGAGCATCTGCCCGCCATCGGAGCCTTGCTGGTAGCCGACGGGGGTGGTGAACGTCGGGGCTCCGGCATCCGTCAGGGAGACGTTGCGCCAGCCGAACCCCGGGTTCTCGATGATGAACTGGGTGAGATCGTTGACGCTGCCCGTGGGCGGGATGGGGTTGGGGTGCTCGTTGGTCACCACCTGGGAGATCAGGCAGAAGTGGTCACCGCTGCCGAGCGCTGGAGGGTTCCACACGAAGGGGTCCGTCGCGACGGCGATGGCGTTCGGGCTGACGTTGGTGACCGCCACCTGGGTCCTGCCGTCGCTCGTCTTGAGCTGGTTGGACTGCCACTGGCTGGGGTACAGCAGCAGGCTGGCCTTCGTGTAGTACAGCGACATCAGCCCCGACTGCGGGCCGGAGGCGAAGTTCCGGGCTCGCAGGTAGATGTAGTTGTTGGCCTGGTTGATGATGTCCTGGCCCACGTCCTGGCCATAGTTGCCCACGAAGTACCGATCGGGCTCCGAGATCGGGTTCATCCCCGAGGGGATGATGTCCGGCGAGGTGTAGGCCGGAGGCAGTGAGGGCAGCTGCCCGGCGTCCGAGAGGTTGGTGCGGAAGAACAGATCATTGTAGGTGACCACGAAGGCTCCTCGAGCAGAGATGACACTGTGGAACGGCATGCCCCCGCGCCCGAGGTTGCTCGGTGCAGGGGCGGAAGTGCTGCTCTGCACCTGGCAGGCCAGCTGCGCTCGAGAGTGGGAAGGGGAAAGGCCGCGGCCCGGGGGGCTCGCACGCTCCTGCTGACGGATCAACTCAGGGGCCTGACATGTCAGAGCCGCTCGCTGACACGTCGCCGCTCAGGGAAGAGACGCGGCGCCTCGTCGTGAAGCAGTGGAGCGGGCGATCGGGCAGCGCTTGGGGCGGCCCTGGACGCAGGCGCCCACTGCAAGCCCTAGCTTGGGAGGGCATGAGAACGTGTTATGTCCCCGCGGATGAGGCTCGCGCCCTCTGGGTGGATGTCCATGTCCCGATGGACGCGGCTCCGGGCCACTACGACGGTGGGGATGCTCTCCACGGCGTGGACGAACCAGTGGCGCTTCAATGGGAATGGCGACGGGACGCTCTTCTACCCAGGGACTCCCTCGATGATCGGGGGGACCACGGCGGTCCCATTGCCCTCCATCCGGCTCAAGCTCATCCGCCTCGGTGTCCAGGACTACGAGTGGCTCCAGGCCGTGAGTGATGCGGGGGACCCGGAGTTCGCGCGGAAGGTGGCGCGGCGGCTCATTCCCTCCGCCTGGCGTGTGCCCGATGACGGTGCCGCCTTCGATCAAGCGCGGCTGTGCCTCATCCACCGGTATCTCGAGCTCACGGGAGCCCAGCAGCCCGATGCGGCGCTCTCGTCCAGATGTCTGGAGCCCACCGGCTCCTTCTCCGATCGCTCCAGGAGTTCATCCCCGTTTCACTGAAGGTCACTGTGGCCCCGGCACGGAGGCCCCCAGGCAGGCGTTTCACTGTCCAGGGAATGGTCAGTTGTATACGAGTACTCTTCGGGGTTCTGGCGCCGTCGGGGTCGATCACGGCCGCGGGCACCGGTTCCCTCAGGAGTACTCATCCATGTTGGACATTCCCGGCTACAGGGTTCTCGGCACGATCCGGGCCACAGGCTCCAACGCGCTGTTCCATGCGACGCGCGAGGCGGATGGCCTGCCCGTCATCATCAAGACGCCGATGGCGCCTTCCCCCGGTCCGCGCGAGCGTGAGCGCTACCGCCGCGAGTTCGGCATCCTCCAGCGGCTGAGCGATGTGAAGGGCGTGGCGCGGCCCTACGCGTGTGAGCGGATTCACGAGCGGCCGGTGCTGTTGCTGGAGCGCGTGCATGGCGAGGCGCTCTCGGAGACGGTGGGCAAGTCGCTGGAGGTGCCGAGGTTCCTGGCGCTGGCCATCTCGTTGGCCTCGACGCTGGCGGAGATCCACAGCCGCAACGTCATCCACAAGGACATCAAGCCCTCCAACATCATCCTCGAGCCCTCCGGCGAGGGGCGGCTCATCGACTTCGGAGTGGCGACGCTGCAGCAGGTGGAGCACCTGGACGCGGCGCCTGGCCACATGATCGAGGGGACGCTGGCGTACATGTCGCCCGAGCAGACAGGGCGGATGAACCGGGCGGTGGACTACCGCACGGACTTCTACTCGCTGGGCGTGACGCTGTACGAGGTGCTGACGGGACAGCGGCCGTTCCAGGGGCGAGACGAGCTGGAGTGGTTCCACGCGCACATGGCGCAGAACCCCAAGCCGCCGCACGAGCTCAATCCCGAGGTGCCGTCGGCGCTGTCGTCCATCGTGCTCAAGCTGATGGCCAAGACGGCCGAGGAGCGCTACCAGAGCGCCGAGGGGCTGAAGGCGGACCTGGAGCGGTGCCGTCAGGAGTTGGGCCAGAGCACGCCGCGAGCGTTCGTACCTGGCGAGCATGACGTGCCCAATCGGTTCCAGCTGCCGCAGCGGCTCTATGGACGCGATGCCCAGGTGGCCACGCTGCTCCAGGGCTTCGAGCGGGTCGCCCAGACCTCGCAGCCCGAGCTGTTCCTGGTGAGCGGGTACTCGGGCATCGGCAAGTCCTCGGTGGTGCACGAGCTGCACAAGCCGGTGGTGCAGCGGCGGGGCTTCTTCCTGAGCGGCAAGTTCGATCAGTTCCAGCGGGACGTGCCCTACGCCACCATCGCCCAGGCCATCCGCGGGCTGGTGCAGCAGCTGCTGGCGGGGACGGATGAAGAGCTTGCGCGGTGGCGCGCTCGGCTGAGTCAGGTGTGGGAGGGACAGGGACAGGCGTTGGTGGACCTGGTGCCGCAGCTGGAGGTGGTGGTCGGTCAGCAGCCGCCGATCCCGGAGCTCCCCGTGAGCGAGGCCCAGCACCGCTTGCGTCGAGTGGTCCGCCAGTTCCTGAAGGTATTCGCCACGCCGGAGCATCCGCTGGTGGTGTTCCTGGATGATCTGCAGTGGGCGGACCTGTCCAGCCTGCAGCTCATCCAGCAGCTGCTGTCCCAGTCGGAGCCGCTCCCGGTGCTGTGGATCGGCGCGTACCGGGACAACGAGGTGAGCTCCACGCACCCGCTGGTGCCGGTGCTGGAGGAGGTGCGCAAGTCCGGGGCGCGGATGACGGACCTCCGGCTGGAGCCACTGAGCCCCAATCAGGTGGCGCAGCTGGTGGCCGACACGCTGCCCGGAGCAGGCGAGGAGCTGGTCGTCCCGCTGTCGGAGCTGGTGTACGAGAAGACGGGCGGCAACCCCTTCTTCCTGTTGCGGCTCATGGTGACGCTCCACCAGGACGGCCTGCTGGTGCGCATGCCTGGGGGAGGCTGGCGCTGGGATGCCGAGGGTGTCGCGGCTCGAGGCTACTCGGACAACGTGGTGGACTTCATGGTGGGCAAGCTGCGGCAGCTGCCCCCTGGGACGCAGCAGCTGCTGAGGCTGGCGGCGTGCGTGGGCAGCGCCTTCTCGCTTCCTATGTTGGGCACCCTCGCCGACATGAAGGAGACGGGACAGGTGGAGCAGGGGATCGAGCCCGCGCTCCAGGAATCCATGCTGGTGCGAGCAGGCCCGGAGCAGTACCGCTTCCTGCACGACCGCATCCAGCAGGCGGCCCACTCCCTGAGCTCGGAGGCGGAGCGCAAGTCCATCCATCTGCGCATTGGCCGCTTGCTGCTGGAGAGTCTGTCCCCGGAACAGCTGCGCGACAGCCTCTTCGATGTGGTGAGCCAGCTCAACGCGGGTGTGGAGCTCATCGAGGCGCCCGCGGAGCGTCACCGGGTGGCGCGGCTGAACGCAGAGGCCGGAAGGAAAGCCCTGGCGGCGGTCGCGCATCGGCCCGCCATCGTCTACTTCACGGCGGCCTTCGAGCTCATTCCAGGAGACCCCTGGGACACGGACTACGAGCTGGCCTTCCAGGCGCGACTCGCCCGCGCCCGATGCGAGCTCGTGAGCGGCAACGTCGGTGGGGCGCGTCAGCTGGCGGTGGAGCTCCGCTCCCGAGGGCGGAGCCCCGCGGACCGGGTGGCCGCCTACATCCTGCAGGGGGATAGCTGCATGGCCGCGGGTGACAGTCCGGGGGCCATCACCTGCATGCTGGAGTGCCTGGCGATGCTGGGCATGCCCTTGTCCGCGCACCCCACGTGGGAAGAGGCGGTGGCCGTCCATGAGGAGGTATGGGCGTTGCTGGGGAAGCGCTCCATCGAGAGCCTCGTCGACCTGCCGCGCATGAGCGACCCCGAGATGCAGCTGCTGATGAGCGCGCTGGCTGCCATCTGGGCGAAGGCCATGGTCACCGACAACCACCTGCTCGTCATCGCCCTGAGCCGGATGGTCTCGCTCACCCTGCGTCACGGTTTCACGGAGGCTTCGGTGGTGGGCTTTGCCTGGTTCGGGGTGACGACCGGCAGCCTGTTCAAGCGGTACCGGGAGGGCAGGGCCCTGACCTTGCTCGCGAGCACGCTCGTCGATCGATACGAGCTGGCCCCTCTTCGGCCTGGAGCGTTCCTGGCCCTGCAGTGCGGCAGCCTCTGGACTGATCCGCTCCCCGTCGTGCAGGAGCACAGCCTCAACGGCCTCCAGCATGCGCTCCAGGCGGGGGACTTCTACTTCGCCGCCCTCCTGGCCGTTGCGCTGGTGGGGACCCGCCTGTCCATGGGGAACAACCTGGAGGACGTCTACCAGGACTCGATCGTCCGCCTCGAGTTCGCGCGCAAGGTTGGCGTCCGGGACGTGCAAGACCTGCTCCGCGTCTACCAGGGCTTCATTCAGCAGATGCGCGGCGAATCGCGCTCGTTCAGCACGATGAGCGGGGACGGCTTCGATGAGCAGGCCTACGAGGCCGAGATGACGCCGGCGCGCATGGGCAGCACGCGAGGCCAATACTGGTTTACCAAGCTCCAGGCGCGCTTCCTGTGTGGCGCCCACCGTGAGGCCCTCGAGACGGCGGAGAAGGGGGAGGAGTTCGTCTGGGCCATGTACACCTCCGGCAGCATGAGGGAGTACCACCTCTACCGGGCCCTCACGCTGGCCGCGTGCTTCGAGGAGGCCACACCCGAGGTTCAGCGCCAGTGGCTCGAGGACATCCGGCGCCACCAGCGGCAGCTGGCCGAGTGGACGGAGAACTGTCCCGAGAGTTTCCACATGCTCGAGCGGATGGTGGCCGGAGAGCTGGCCCGGCTCGGGGGACGTGGGGATGAGGCGACGCGCGCCTACGAGGAGGCCATTCGCGCGGCACGAGAGAGTGGGGCTCCCCAGTTCGTGGGAGTGGCCAGTGAGCTGGCGGCGAACTTCTGGCGCTCGCGGCAGTCGCCCATCGTCGCTCACACCTTCGCCCGCGAGGCCCGAGCGGCCTTCCTGCAGTGGGGAGCGCTGGGCAAGGTGCAGCAGCTGGACTCCCTGTGGCCCAACCTCTCGCCCGAGGTGGCCGCTGGGGAGACCCAGACCAGCAGCACGGACTCGACGCGGATCGACGCGCTGACGGTGGTGAAGGCGCAGCAGGCCATCTCCGGGGAGATCGTCCTGGAGCGGCTGGTGACCACGCTGGTGCGTGCGGCGGTCGAGAATGCAGGCGCTCAGCGCGGCGTCCTGCTGCTGCCGAGCGGAGACACGCTCTCGGTGGTGGCGTCCTCCAGTGCTTCGTCGGGCAGTGTGGCCGTCACGGTGGAGGGTGGGGGCGCTCAGGAGCTGCCGTGGACGATGCTGTCGTATGTGAGGCGCACGCGGGAGCATGTGCTGATTGGAGATGCGTCCAAGCCGCATCCGTTCACGACGGATGAGTACCTGGCGCGCAGCGGAGCCAGGTCCGTGCTGTGTCTGCCATTGATGAGGCAGGAGCAGTTCAGCGGAGTGCTGTACCTGGAGAACAACCTGGCGACCAACGCGTTCAGCCCGGGGAGGCTGGCGCTGCTGGGCCACATCGCCTCGCAGGCCGCCATCTCCATCGAGAACGCGCGGCTGTACGGGGACGTGCAGCGGGCGAGGCAGGAGCTGAGGCAGGCCAATGACGAGCTGGAGCAGCGGGTGGAGGAGCGCACCCGGGAGCTGAAGCAGGCGCAGGCGAGGCTGGTGGACACGGCGCGTTCGGTGGGAATGGCGGAGGTGGCCTCGAATGTGCTGCACAACGTGGGCAACGTGCTGACCAGCGCCGTCATCAACCTGGAGATGATGCAGCGGGCGGTGGGCGCCTCGAGAGTGGGGAAGCTGAAGCAGGCGACGAACATGTTGCTGGAGAATCGCCAGGACTTGACGAGCTTCCTGTCACCTGGAGCAAGAGGGGGACACCTGCCGGAGTACCTGGCGAAGCTGGCCGACGAGCTGATGGGTCAGCAGATGCAGCTGGTGGAAGACATGGAGGCGATGGGGCGGCACATCGAGCACATCCGGGCCATCGTGCAGGTGCAGCAGACGTACGCGAGGACGTCGCTGATGACGGAGGAGTGCGACCTGGGGCAGCTGGTCGAGGACGCGCTGCGGATCCAGATGGCGGCGCTGCATCGGCACGGGGTGACGTTGGTCAAGGAGCTGTCCGCGGTGCCGAGGCTGAAGCTGGACAAGCACAAGGTGCTGCAGATCCTCATCAACCTGCTGAGCAACGCCAAGTACGCGATGGATGGCTCACCCGAGGGAGAGCGTCACATGCGGGTGAGGCTGGGAGTGGAGGGACAGCACGTCCAGATCCAGGTGGAGGACAACGGGGTGGGGATTGCGCCGGAAGCGCGGGAGAACCTGTTCACGCACGGGTTCACGACGCGCAAGGACGGACACGGCTTCGGACTGCATTCCAGCGCGCTGGCGGCGCAGATGCTGGGAGGGCGGCTGACGCTGGAGAGCGAGGGGCCCGGTAAGGGAGCCGTTGCCACGCTGGAGCTTCCACTCTCCTCTTCGGATGGGCTGTAACGAGAGTCTTGCACGAGCGGCCGGTGCTGCTGGGGCGGGTGCAGGGCCACGCGCTCTCGGAGGCGGTGGGCAAACCACTTGTCTCAAGACTCGATCTTCGGACGGCCCATGGGCAGCTGCATCAGCTCCTGCCCCTGCGTATCGATGGCTCGGAGCACGAGGGTCTTCGTGCCATCGGCGTCCTCGCCGTCATTCAGCTGCCAGTCGATGCCCACCAGCGCCTCGTACGTCACCAACCCCAGGCGCCAGAACTCGTGGAAGACTCCCGCCTTCAGCCACTCTCGGAACCGACAGTGGGCCGAGGACGAGTGGCACACTCCGGGGGCTTTGAGCGCCTGCCACTGCATCCCCATGCGCAGCACCAACAAGATGGCTTCCATGGCGAACCTGTCCGGCACCAGGGGGCTATGGCGCCCCAGCGGATGCGGGGGCCTGGGCGGCAGCAGGGGCTCTATCTTCGCCGTGTTTCCGAACTGCGTGAAAGGGACTCGCAACGATGACGGTGGTGAATCCATATCAAGCGGAGATGACATGAAACGCCTCCACCCGGGGGAACTCGCCCGCTGCCCCCTGCTCGGCCGCGCCGCGCCTCCCACGGAGTAAGAAGCGAGAAAACCGCGCTCTTGTTGCCAACGCCAGGGAGCATCCCCACCTCAGTCACGGTTCTTTGACTGGGGGCGCGTTTGGGTTCACAGGTTGGCGTTCGGGGGCTGGTGGCGTGCATGGTGGTGTTGTCGTGGGTGGCTTGCAGTGAGGCGCCGCCTGCGCCCTCCACCACTGTCGAGAAAGCACCACAACAAGAGCGGAAGCCGCGCTTCGTTCCGGGGCGCGCCATCGTCAAGCTGAAGGACTCTGCGGATCCGCGGTTGCGGAACGCGCCTCCGCAACTGGTGGGCTTTCACGTCCAGGTCGTCAAACCCCTGGCGGGCGGCTCGATGCTCTGGTCCCTGGAGCCAGAGCAGAAGAACCTGGAGCTCTCCTTCGAAGAGGACGAGGCCAGCACCCTGGCCGCCATCGAGGAGCTGCGCAGGAACCCGGACGTCGAGTACGCGCACGTGGATCTCTACATGGAGTTCTTCGCGACGCCGAACGACCCGCTGTATCCGGAGCAGTGGCACTACCCTGCGATGAACCTGCCGCAGGCATGGAACACCGTCACCGGAGGGGTGAAGATCGCGGTGCTCGATACGGGCCGGCTCGATCACCCGGATCTGGTGGGGCGCTGGGCTCCAGGCTACGACTTCGGTGAAGGCGACGCGGATCCGACGGATAACGGCACCTGGCACCACGGCCTGCATGTGTCGGGCATCCTCGCGGCGAACACGAACAACGCGATGGGCGGCGCGGGCGTTTGCTGGGGATGTCAGCTCATGCCGGTCCGGATCTCCAACCGCTACGACCAGCTGGTCACCGTCAGCACCGTGGGCCTGGCTGTCCAGTGGGCGGCGGATAACGGTGCGAGGGTCATCAACATGAGCTTCGGTTCCAATGGTGGCTCGGATCCGTGCTCGAACTACCCTTACATGCAGGACGCGGTGAACTACGCGCTCCAGCGCGGCGTGGTCCTGGTGGCGGCGGCGGGCAACTTCATGGTGGACACCGCGGGAGTGACGCCAGCCTCGTGCAATGGCGTGATCGCCGTGGCCGCCAGCACCCGGACAGGCCAGCTCGCCTCCTTCAGCAACCGAGGGACGCGGGTGGACGTCACGGCGCCCGGAGGAGGTCCCGAGTTCTATGGCCAGGGCCTTGGCTGTCCCGAAGACGGAAGCACCTACAGCGGGACGGATGGCGCGGTGTCGCCCTGGGCCATCGTCAAGGCGGGAGACCAGCTCCAGCCGACGGACTACTGCTACCGCTACCTCAGCGGCACCTCCATGGCGTCCCCGCACGTCGCGGGGCTGGCCGCGTTGCTGCTGACCCAGCGGCCGTCAATGTCACCCTGGCAGATCACCGAGCGCATCAAGCAGACGGCGCGCCCGATTCCGGGCTGCACCTCGGACTGTGGAACGGGCCTCGTGGACGCGGCGGCGGCGCTCTACCCACCGCCTCCGGAGAAGCCCATGAAGGGGCCGTGGTGGAATCCGGCGCGCTCGGGCAACGGGCTCGACATCCAGTACATGCCCAATGACAACAACACCCTGGCGATGTCCTGGTTCACCTACAAACCCTCGGGTGAGCCCATCTGGTACATGAGCTATCTCTCCGCGGGGGCGGGGGAGTGGGTTGGAGATCTGCTGCGGACCTCGTGGAGTGGGACGAGCGCTTCCACCCAGGTGGTCGGGACCGCGAAGCTGATTGGCACCAACGGCCAGTGGACGTATCAGTGGAAGTTGGGAGCGCTCTCGGGGAGCGAGCCCATCCAGCCGTTCCTGTTTGGCAATGGCGCCACGACGATGGAGATGAGCGGTGACTGGTACAACCCCCAGGAGTCGGGATGGGGCGTGGTGTTCGCGACCCGAGGGACGATCCAGGTGGCCACCGTCACCGTCTACAGGGGCTCCGAGCCGGTATGGATGCAGGGCCTGGTGGACACGTCGGCCACGTCCTTCACCATCGGGCTGAACTACATCACGGGGACCAACCTGTGCCCGGGGTGCTCGGGAGCACCCTCGACGGTTTCCCAGCCCGCGGGCACGCTCTCCATCGCTGGCGCGGGTGGAGTGCCGAGCGTGGTGACGAGCTCCACGCAGATCAGCTTCCCAGGTGGGACCTGGAACCGACCGCCGTTCAACCTCACGCGCTTGATCGGGCCGTAGGCCTCGCAACGAGCAGGGCCTCCGTGCCTTGGAGCGGAGGTCCTGCCGCTTCGCGAGCCATGCAGCGAAGCGCTTGTCGAGGATGGGGGCGCTTTGTCGACGGCAGCTCACGTGTCGTCATCCAAGAACGATGGCTCAGTCGCAATTGCCCCATGTCAGCCAACCCCCAGGTTCACAGGATTTTCAACTTGGGACCCTCGACATGGGCGCCCTCGAGTTCGAAGCCCTTGGCCTTCATGCCGACCAGCACCCGGCGCGGTTTCTGGGAGATCAGGATGGGAGGTTCCGGGCGCAGTTCTCCGCGGCGGAGGCCGAACAGTTTGCGAGAACGAGTGGTTGCGGGCCCTTACCTGAGGCATCCCCTCATATAACGCCGAAGGTTTCGCGGAAAACGGGCTGCTCACGAACGAGCTGGCCGAAGAGCTCCATCAGAGGGAGCAACTGGGCCTCGGGCATCATGGGCAGGGCCTGATAGTAGAAGCAGCCCTGGCGGAAGAGAGAGTAGGAGCGTTTCTTGACCGTGTTGGCTTTGAGGGAGCGCTCCATCCCCAGCCGCTCACCGGCCTCCCCGAGCACCGTCAGCAGAGCCATGGCCAGTGCGCACACCCGCAGCAACCGGTCGCGCCGCTCCGGCTCGGCAATGCTCATGGCGGACAAGCCCATGCCGAAACGCAAGTCTTTGAGGTCGCGAAAACTCTCCTCGGTGCGGAAGCGGCGGCTGTAGAGCGCCACCACCTGAGCGGCGCTCGCCCCACTCAGGCTGGTGGCCAGACACCAGGGCTGCTTCATGCCCTTCTTCTTCACGAGAACCACCGCGTTCACGGGCGCCTGGTCGGCGGTGACCCACGCGGCAGGCAATCGGCAGGCGCGGCCCGAGGCGGGCACCCACTCGGCTGCCGTGCGCCGCTCGCCGTCCTGGCGGGTGACGGTGATGCACTGGCGAAAGCGAATGACGTACTCGAAGCCCACCTGCCCCAACAGGGCGTAGAGCTTCTGGTCGGCAAAGCCCCGGTCGGCCAGAATCGTCACCTTCACCTCGGGCGGGATGAGCTCGCGCAGGCGCAGCAGGACGCAGTCCTCCACGGCGTTGCGCAGCCCCTTGAGGGCGGACTTCTGCACCGTCAGCCACACCAGGGGCGTCGAGCGGCCGTGTCGCGTCTTGAGCGCGGCCACCAGCGTCGTCTGGTCGTCAGCCTCGAAGTCCGTCCAGTCCAGCGACACCACGGCCTCGGTGCGCTGTCCCAGCACGTAGGGCACCCACAGGGCCAACAGGTGCCAGACGTCGATGCCCGTGTTGGACAGCAGCCGGTCGACCTGCTTCACCCCATGCTTGCCCTGGGTACCCCGGGCTATCGCCAGCGCCTGCCCGATGGCATACACCGACAGGCTGGCCGCATGAACCACGCCCAGCGTCGCCAGCGACAGCGACAACACCCGCTTGGCATGCAGGTCTTCCCCGAAGAGCCCGTCGAGGAAGTCGTGCACCTTCTTTTCATTGATGGGAGAGCGTCTCACCCAGTACGTAGTGTCGAGGGGCACCTACTCTTCGCATGAGCCAGCCAACCTGCCGCTTCCTTGTCAGCTTGCTAAATGAGGGGATGCCTCAGATCTGTGACAACTCCCCAGTTCACGGTGCTCTCGCTGAGCAGTGAGGTGGTTGTGAAAGAGGGAGAAACCAGCGACCATGCTGCTCCGTTACAGGTCGCCAGTGCACGGACGGAGCCTGGCTCCGAACCGACCACCAGGTTCGTGCCTTCGTCTGGTGGTTGGCCCGCAGCGAGCTGCCCAGGGTCAGCGTCATCTCCAGGGCCAATACAGGCGACGGGAGCCGCAGCCAGGATGGCCATCAAAATCAATGCTGAAGTCGTTGATGCGGCTCGGCTCAAGCGCACTTCCCGTGGGCTCTCCCACGTGCCAACGGCATCCGAGGGGCATGCCGACGCTCCGGAAGAGGTCAATTTGTCGCTTGCACAAAGTAAAATCTTCCCACAATGATGCCGGTTCGGAGAGGAGATCTTCAGAAGCGCGCCATGCGCGGGCTCCTTCTCGAACTGTGATCCACAGGAGTTATGTGAAATTAGGAGTTATATGAAAGTCGCCAAGGCGATCGCACTCATGTCGGTATTGTTGGTCGGGCAGGCCACCTCCGCCAACGGATACACCGTCAATGGCTTCAACGGGTCGGGCTGCACCTACCCGACATCGGTGAAGTTCAACTACCAGTTTCAGCCTTTCTTCGGCAGTTACTGGAACTACGACGTGGTGACCAACGGTGTCCTGCAACGGATGAGCAACCAAGCAGACACGGCGTTCTGGTATGGGGTGAATTGCCAGCTCGGCTATTCGAGGAACCAGATCGTCTACTTCGAGATCAAGGGAACCAATCTCTTCGCCCAGACGAACCACCTCGGCGCGCTGTTCAAGGCCACCGTGGACCCCAACCCCAGCGCGCCGTCCTACCATGCCGAAGGGCCGATCTTCTGGGGGTCACCGATCACGTACTATCCCGCGATCCAGCTCGAGCGGTATGCCCTGCGCACCCCCGGAAAGACGCAAGTGACCGGACCTTCAAGCGTTACCGGGACTGACTACCCCAGGGGAGCACCGGTGATGCAGGATGGCGTGACCTATCGCGTGTGGGTGGACGCCAATCTCGATGGCGTGCAGGTCTGGGTGCTCGATCCCTACAGCAACACGTGGGATCGCAATACGTGGCTGGCCAACTTCGTCATGTCGTGGAACAGCAGCGAGAGCGTGAATCCGCTGAACTTTGGCATGGGGTTCTTCGTGATCCCGCAAGGGTCTTTCAGTTCCGGGGCCACGCTGGAGTTCAACAACATCCAGATCACCAACTAGCCCGGATCTGTCACACGAAGGAGCGCGTCGTGCAGAGCGGCATCAATTGGCGGCATCTGCGCGCCGCGCGTGGCAAATGGCCGCTCGGCAGCGTGCTGCGGGCATGACAGAGGCGTGCACCGGCCGGCGTTGGGGTCCATCGAGGTTGTCAAAGAGCTGCGAGGCGTCAGGAGGGAGTGGGAACTTCGCGGAGCTGTTCGGCGACGCGTGCGAAGAGCTCGCGCACCGGCGCCGCCGCGCTCAGCGAGAGCGCGACGCGGCGGACGCTGACGCGGACGATGGCGGCCACCTTGAGCAGCTTCAGTTGGAGGGTGCCCGCCTGGGCCCGCTCCATCTCGGTGCCCTTCAGGCCGAAGTGGCGCAGCAGGTTCAGCAGCACGTAGGCCACGGAAGCAAACCAGAGGCGCAGTTGGTTGGCGCGCAGGGTGTGGGCGCTGGTCCGGTCGGCGAACAGACCCAGTTGCTGCTCCTTGATGCGGTTCTCCATGTCGCCGCGGGCGCAGTAGAGCTGCTCGTACAGAGCCCGGGCCCCAAACTGCTCGGGGCGCAAGGAAGTCACCACGAAGCGTGGGTTGAATTTGTCCTCGAGCCACTCTGCTTTGGCGACGACGCGGCGCTGACGCGTCCAGGAGTCCAGCGTGCGGTAGCACAGTTCCCGGTACGCGCGCACCGGAGCGCCTTTGCGCTCCTGGCGGGAGACAGCCTGCACCAGCATCAGGTCCCCGCGTATCATGGCTTCCAGCCGGGTGTTCTTGGCCAGACCGAACACGAAGTCGACGCCATTGTGCTCGCACCAGGTCATGAGCTCATCCCGAGCGAAGCCGGAGTCCGCACGCAGCAGAATGCGCGTGGTGGGCCAGCGCTCGCGCAGGCGCGAGACGATGCGCTGCACTTGCTCCAGCGAGCCTGCGGCGGCGTCGGCGTCGGAGGTGCGCAGCTTGGCGCACAGCAGGAAGTCGCCCGCGAAGATGTAGAGCGGCAGGTAGCAGTAGTTGCCGTAGTAGCCGTGGAAGAAGCGGCCCTCCTGCGTGCCGTGAATCGGGTCGTCTGTCGCATCCAGGTCCAGCACCACTTCTTTGAGCGGCTGACGGTGCGCATCCAGGAACGCATCGACGAAGAAGTTCTCGATGGCCGGGCCGTCGTAAACCACCTTGCGGTAGCGCGCCTCGGCCGTCGCGTCCTCAGGCGTCAGCTCCAGCCGGTTGAGCGTGCTCGGGCTGGCCAACGACTGCTTCTGGGGCTCCGCCTTGCCCACCACGGCCGCAAGCAGCGGGTCGTTTCTCAGCGTCGCGTGGTCCACCAAGTCCTCGTAGCCGCACGCGATGCCGAACACGCGCTGGCGAACGAGCTCTTCCACCGTGTGCTCAATCAACTCCGGCTTTCTCATGTCCTTGAAGCACTCGGCGAACTTCTTCATGAGGCCGAACCGCTGGTCCGTCCGGTGCAACAACGCCAGCCCTCCATCCGACGAGATGTGCTCCCCGTCGAACGCCGCCACCCACTTCCTCCTTCCCACGCTGTCGAACTCGACCTGCTTCGCGTTACGCTCTGTTTTCACCGCGTAGCTCCTTCCTATGGGTGGAAAGCCTTGAGAACTCTCCAGTTATCGGCCGGTCGCTACGCGGTGTCTCTTGTACCTGTGATCGATCCGGGCTAGCGAGTGCCTCCTGCAACCGTCCCGCCGCCTCCAGCGCATCGCCCAGACTGTCGTGCGTGTTGGCCACGTCGGGGTAGAGCGTCACGGCGCGCTCGAAGACAGCGAGGGCCTGGGGGGATGCGCTTCTCCGCCAGCAGCCTGTAGCCCAACTGGTTGAGCAGCGGCTCCGGAAGCAGCACGGAGTAGCCCAGGTGCTGGGACAGCCCCGTGTGGTGCGCCTCCAGGCGCGCCAAGTCTCCACTGCGCTGGAGGGATTCGGGCGGACTCCAGTCGTTGAAGATGAATATGAGGCCCTCGTAGGCCCCGCGATGCGGCATGGTGCCATGGTTGTCGCCGCGCAGTTCCTCGGTGCTGATCTCGTCGTAGCGTCACACCAGGGCCGCAGGCTTGCGCTTCTTCAGTTCCTTGGCGAGCGCGCGGGTGCGCGCGAGATCGCCGTTCCCCTGGACCCCCACGGTCATCCCAGAGCGCGTGGTGCTGAGCCCAAGCACCCACAGTGACCTGGAAGCCCACGCCCTGCGGCCCGGCTGGATCGCTTGGGCCGGCATGTGCCCCGAGGGGCGGCACAGCCTCTGCTCCGGCTTGGCGCAAAGCCCGCGTGTCACCCTCCAGCGGCCCTTCTTGGCCCCTCTTCACCAGCCCGCCGCCCTCAACAGGGCTCCTATCCGTCCTATACTTAGCTTTCTCTCGGCACGCGGCTGTATGGGCGCGTCTGGACCGGCGGACCCCAGGTGATCGTCCGGTACTACGAGGCCCATCCCCTCGACCGGGAGAAGTTCCCCATCTGCGCGGTGGCCCGGCTCGCGCGCGGCCAGATGAAGAAGCGCCCGGAGTCCAAGTCAGGCACCGCCATCCTTGAGTACTCCAGCGCATGGGTCTTCGTCGTCGACGCGTTTCGCTGTGCCTCAGCCCCGCGCCTCCCCGGCCGTCTCGCGCAGCAGCCGCGCGAGCAACTCCGCGCTGCGCTCGCTGCTGAAGGCCGCCTCCTCCTTGCGCCGGCCCGCCTCCCTCCGCCGCCGCTCCCTCAAGCGGGGGCGGGGCCGGGGCTGGAGGAGGAGAGCCCGGTCCAGGCTGCGACGTTGGAGTCGACGATGGAGCGCACGCCGCGATTGCCCGAGGAGGTGAATCCTCTAGTCCTCTAGAGGGGAGGACTCCGCAGCTCTCTCCAAGGCTTCGGCCACCTCCTGCGCGGTGCCGCGCTCCTCCGTTCGCACCGATATGTGCAGGCCATGGGCGGTGAGATCCGCGTGCGCAGTGAGCTGGGCACGGCGCCACCTTCGAGGTGGTGCTGCCCCCGGCCCTGGAGGACGCGTTGACGGAGCCCCTGCGCCATCCGTCCTGATGAGCGTTCGATTGCCGCCGCCTCCACTCATCAAGACGTCACAACGGACCTGTCGTTGCCAGCAGCCGCAGGTAGGCTTCCCTCACCTCCGCATTCGTGTGCAGTTCAAGGGACCGCTCGTAGCACCTGCGCACCGCTGTGGTCGCGCCGCGCATCAAGCTGGCGTGTCTGGGCATAGAACTCCACCGCTTGGTGGCGATCCTCAGCTCTCAGTTGCAGCCTCGTCCTCCGCAAGCCGTGCGCCTGCAGCTCTCGGGTCGAAAGAATGCGGCCACCGTGTCTTGTGTGAGTAGATCGCATGCAATCCCACATCGGGCTCTGCCAGAATGGCTCCAGCGAGGTTTGCTTCAGCGAGGTTTGCTTCAGCGAGGTTTGCTTCAGCGAGGTTTGCTTCAGCGAGGTTTGCTCCAGCGAGGTTTGCTCCAGCGAGGTTGGCCTTAGTGAGATCAGTTCTAGTGAGGATGGCCTCCTCGAGGATGGCTGCACGCAACTTGGCACCACTCATGCTGGCCCCAGTGAGGTCGGCCTCACGGAGAAGCGCCCCAGTGAGGTCGGCCTCACGGAGGAGCGCCCCAGTCAGGTTGGCCCCAGTCAGGTTGGCCTCAGTCAGGGTGGCCTCAAAGAGGTTGGCCCCAGAGAGGTTGGCCCCAGAGAGGTTGGCCCCAGAGAGGTCGGCCCCAGTAAGAATGGCCCTAGTGAGGTCGGCCTCAGTGAGATTGGCCCCTACGAGGAAAGCTAAGAAGACGTGGGCCCTAGAGAGGTTGGCCCCAGTGAGGTCGCTCCCAGAGAGGTTGGCATCAGTGAGGTTAGAACCCATGAGAAGGGAACGGGTTAGCTGGGCGTCAGTAAGGTCGGCTCCAGACAGGTCAGCATTGAAGAGTTCTGCAGCCTCATGTTGGAGCTTGCTTCCATGCACTATTGAACTTCTTCCAGAAACCCAAAACCAAGCGAGCAATGACCGTAACGCACGCGGTCCTTTCGCCTTGATGCCGGGCCCATCAATCATGCTACCGATGGCGAGTGCAGCCGCGCGCAGTGGTGCTCGGACGTCATCCTCGATCGATGATATATCTCTCTTGCCGAAGTCTTGCGACTCGTCGTTGAACTCCTCGGACGCCCACTCGAAAAGCTCTTCACGCTCGCTCTTAATAAAGCCTTCGATTACTCTGGGTGCGTCACTCGGATATTCGACAATCTCGATGAGGAAGTCGACTGCGCGTTCCTCTTGCTCATATAGAAGTTCACCCTCGAGAAGGACGCGCATCCACTTTGTGCGCTCCTTTCCTTTGGCTGCGAGGATGCGGCGGAGTTGTGTGGCCCAGAAGCGCCCGACAAGGTATTCGCGGAACGACTTGTGACCGAAGAGTAGCGCGTGATCCTCCCCTTCCGGATCTGACTGCAGCGCGAGGAGCAAACCTCCACAGATTGTTTGGACAACATCACGCTCGATGCGAAGTTCGAGTTCGTCGCGCACCAACTCTTCGACATGGTGCCTGTACAGAGACTCCTTCCGATTCGCCAAGCAATGTGCCTTCCAGGCAGCGCGCGACATGAGCCATAGCATCGCATCGCGAGGCTCATCCTTGGAGCCGATAATTCCCTGTTTGAGCAGCGCATCACGCAGCTGCTTCGAGGCATCGAGAACCCGGCCATGTTCGGCTCGCACATCCATTTCGTGTTTGCCGCGGGCAATCTGGCGGAAGAAAGTCTCGTAGAGCGCGACACGGGGAACTTTGCCTCCGCCGAGTTCGTCCCAGGTGAAGGCAGTCATGAAGAGGAGAATGGGGGTCTGTGCCAACTCGATGAGTTTGCGAGCAGCGATCTCCTCAAGTGAAAGACTTGCTTTCTTCTCTGGTACGCGGGCCAGGAAGTTCCACCGGGAGAGCCATGTACCGGCCTGGCTTTCCGCACCTTCAGTCGACCACGGTTGCAGTTGTAGAACGGGAATGCCGAGCTTCGCTATCTTGGAGCGCGGCAACACCAGCGGTCGCGACAGGACGACGCAGCGCCAGTCAGCGCTGGTCATGCGCTCAAGGTGATCGAACATCCTCTCCTGTGCGCTCGTGCCAAGCACGACCTCATCGAAGCCGTCCACAATGAACAGTACACGCTGGCCGGCGGGTAGCGAGAAGGCAGGCTCCTGCTCTGCGAACTCAAGTCCGAGGTGCTGACGCGCCTGTCGGTGGAGGGCACGTTGTGCGACGAGGCCCATATTCTCGACTGTTGCTGCATCCAGATCGTCGGCGCAACGAATGAACACTGGAAAGTAGCAAGTAGGACCAGGCGCGGTGGAATCGAGATACTCTCGCGCGAGATCAAGGGCTAGGCGCCGTGCCGTAAGCGACTTGCCAAGCCCCATGTCCGCCTCGACCACGACGACGCGATTGGCCTGAAGTAGCTCTCGCAGGAATCCAAGGACCGGACGCGGTGTCTGTCTATCACTTGGTCCGTTGGTACGGAGCGCCGATGGTTCGACGTACATCTCGGCGAGCGGCAAATACGGTAGTTGCTCGTGATGAGCTACGTTGCCAAACACGTGACGGGCTCCCCACCCGGCGACGTCCTGTACGAGCAACTGCCGGACTGCGTCAGCGCGCTGTCCCTGGAGGCCTTCAAGATAGCGGCGCACCTCCTCGCCGTCGTGACCCGCAAGCGCGGTACCGTAGGCAAGCCGGAAGAACTGCTCGAAGCTGCGCCTTCGGTCTGGCGCGAGCAGCGGCGGATCCCAAGCGGCGTCGGTAAGAGTTTTCCAGAGCGCTTGATACCAGGGCGTGCGGAGTGGGTCGCCAACTAGGCTGCGCAGGTAGAGTTCCTGCTTGGCAGCGTTGGGGTGGTCGGCGGCCATGGCCGGGGTCCAGTGCTCCTGCAACCGTGCCGCGAACTGGTCCTGGATGGCGCCGAGATCGATATCCGGATCGGAGAAGCCGTACGCGCGACACCGTCCCCAGGCATCGGCGAAGGCGCCCATGATGAGGAGCACTTGCCTCCGAGCCGCAGGTGGGACGTCGTTCTTCTGCGACGCCTCTTGGGCGGCGAGGAGGTGCTCGACCACCGCGTTTGCCTCGCGAGAGCTAGCACGCAGGTTCCGTCGCTCGGACATCCATCCGCGGAACGCACTGTATCCTCCCTTGAGCGCAAGTCCGAGAGACAGCGCATCACCGACGACCGCCGTAGCGACCTTCATTAGATCCGCATCGAGCACAGCGGAAATGGGGTTGGGATCGACCATCCCACACTTATTAGCCGGAACAGCAGGGCCTGTCGCCGGATTCTCAGGTTGCGCGGCGCTGAGGTGGCCCACCACTCGTTCGGGCTTCTTGCTCCTCTTTGCTTACGGTTTGTCCACGAGGCTGGAGGTGGGGCGACGCTTCAGCGCGGGCAAAGGCAAGTAGCAGGTGCCCTTGAACTGAGCCTGCCCCCCACCTGACGCACTCAAACACATCCAGCGCGAATGTTCTGCGCAGCAATCCAGGCCAGTCCAGTCGCGGCGTCCGCTTCTTATTCATCTCCTGCCTCGCCGCTGCCTCAGGCGCCTCTCTTGCCGCCCCTCCTCCTCCTGGGGGAGCAGAAATGGCTGGAAGTCCTATGGGACCTGAACTCGGCCGAGTTGGAGCGCTCTCACCAGAGGCGCCGAGCGGCGGGTTCGATTCCTGCCGCTTCCAAGCAGCAAGGAACTCCGTGGCGCCAGCTCGAAGCTCCTGAGCTTACTGCGGGGCACCGGGGGCCGGCGCTGGGGAGGATAAGAGGGGGCGTAACACGCATCACCCCGATCCCGAGCTGCCTGCAGAGCGGGTGGGTACAGCCTCCACCCGCCTGCCCGTGCCCAGCAGGACGCGTGGCCTCCTGGCATAGGGATGCTTACCCTTGGCGTTCGGCCAGCTGGAGGATGGCCTGATGCCAGAGCGCGGCATGCGCGCGAGGCGGATGAACGGCGTGCTAGTCGAGAGCGAGGAGTGGGACGATGATGGACTGGGCAGAGATCTTCCGTTTCAGCGTGCCAGTAGGGGAGACCCTCCTGCGCGGCACAGTGATGTTCCTGGCGATCTACGCCATCGCCCGCGTGGCCGGGAAGAGGGAGGCCGGCGCGCACTCGCTCACGGACCTGCTCGTCGTCGTGCTCGTAGCGGAGGCCGCCGCGCACGGTATGACGGGAGAGGCGAAGGGGGGCTGGACAGCCTGTTGCTGGTCGTGACCATCTTCGCCTGGAGCGTGGCGCTTGATGCGCTAGCCTACCGGTTTCCGGCCCTCGCGCCGCTGCTCAAGTCCCGGCCCGTGCCGCTGATCCGGGACGGGCAGATCAACCAGCGCGCGCTCCGCCGTGAGTTCATGAATCGTGAGGAGCTGATGGCGGAGCTCCGGATGCATGGAGTCACGGACGTGAAGGACGTCGCCCGCGCCTACCTCGAGCCAAGTGGGATGATCAGTGTCATCCGCGCGGACCGCAAAGAGGCTGACTCGCCCGCGAAGCCGCACGCCATCGGCTGACGCTCCCTGGGAATAGGCCGCCCCCTTCGCCGGTTGCCAGGGGAGGACCGGAGTGACAACCTTCTGTCTGGGCCCCGCCGGTTCCTCTCACCTCCCAGGAGCTTTGACGTGCGCACGTGTCCAACCCTCGCTTCGTTCAGCATCCGCTCGGACGGGCAGGGTCTGCGTGCGCTTCGCTTCGTGATGCACAGGGCAGCCGCCTGGCTCGAGGCTCTGGCCGTCGCTTCCCGCTAGCCGGGAGCTGCTGACGGCCGGACCACGCCTGATGATCCATGTCTCGCGTGCGCGGCCCGCTGGGCCCTGGCCGGGGTCTGCCCGCGCCACGCCTCCACCCTTTTCCCACAGGAGCTTCCCATGCCCACGTTCGTTCGCGACCTGATGCTCAAGAACGTCGCCGTCCTCCCCCCTCGGGCCACGCTGCGCGAAGCGGCGGCGTCCATGGCTCGCTCGCGCCGAGGCCTCCTCGTCATCGCGGATGCGGAGCGAGTCCACGGACTGCTGACGATGCGTCGGCTCATCCTGGGCGCCGAGGCTGCTGCCCAGGGGTTCCCCATCCATGGGGTGGGTGATCTGGCCAACAGCCGCTTCGTCCTCACACACGAGGACGAGCGCCTCACGCAGCTCTCCACACGCATGGTGCGCGCCGGCACAGGCCGGGCCGTTGTCGTTGACGAGGACGGGCAGGTGCTCGGCGTCGTGACGACGCTGGAGCTCGCACGAGCGGAGCGACGGCGGCGGCGGCTTCGTTCCGTGGAACTCTCGTCCGAAGACTCGTTCCCTGCAAGTGACCCTCCCTCGTGGACGGGCGCCGTGGCTGGCTGAGCCGACCTTGATCCTTCCACCGCTTCCCCTGGAAGCAGAACCCTTGAAGAGAGGATGAACCATGACCCGGAATCCGCGAATCTTCATCAGCCGTTCGGACTTCAACCGCCTCCAGCGCCTCCTCGACCAGCAGGGGGATGGGCGCGACGCGCCCCTCGCGGAGCGTCTGGACCAGGAACTCGCCCGCGCAGAGGTGGTGGAGCAGGTGCCACCCGGCGTCGTGGCGATGAACAGCACCGTGCTCTTCGAGGAGGAAGAGACGGGCACGCGCCGCCAGATCAAGCTCTGCTACCCCCAGGAGGCGCGCTCCGAGGAGGGCTGCATCTCCGTCCTCGCGCCCATTGGCAGCGCGCTGCTCGGGCTCTCCGAGGGACAGCGCATCGAGTGGGAGGTCCCGGGTGGCCGTCGGCGGCTGCGCATCGTCGCGGTGCCCGGACAGCCCCAGGCCCCCAAACGGCCCGCGGCATGAAGCCTGCGCCTGACGCCCTCCATCTCTCTCGAAGACGAGAGCCGAGCAGGAGCTCGCTGCCTGCACCCTGGAGCGCAGCTCCTGCCAGACGGGGCGGGTTTGTTCTCAGCGGTCAGGCGCCAAGCCGGCGATGCTGCTCCCTCAGCGTGGCCAGCTGCTGGGTCCAGTCCGTCAGACGTTGGCGCTCCTGGGCCACCACCGCCGCAGGGGCGTTGTTGACGAAGGTCTCGCTCCCGAGCTTGGTGTTGCACTTCGCGATATCGCCCTCCAGGCGCTTCATCTCCTTCTCCAGCCGGGCTCGCTCGGCCGATAGATCGATCAGCCCGGCCAGCGGCATCAACAGCCTCAGCTCACCGACGATCGCGGTGGCCGAGGCGGGCGCTTCGCCCTCGAGCCAGGCGATGGACTCGAGGCGGGCGAGGAAGCTCAACCCCGCCTGGAAGCGCTGAATGCGCTCGCGATCCTCGGCGCCGCCTCCTTGCAGGAGCAGAGGGACGGGCCGGGTCGGCGAGATGTTCATCTCGCTGCGGATGCGCCGCAGCTGCGAGACGGACGCCTTGAGCCACTCGATGTCCGCCTCGGCCCTGCCGTAGTCGCCGCTGAACTGCTTCGGCTCCGGATAGGGCTGCGTGCTGATCGACTCACCCGTGAGGCCGAGCTTCGGTGCGACGGCGTGCCAGATCTCCTCCGTGATGAAGGGGATCAACGGGTGCAGCAGCCGCAGCGTGGTCTCCAGCACGAACAGCAGCGTGTGACGCGTGCTGTGGGCCTCCTCGCTGTCTCCGCCCGTGAGCGCCGGCTTGGCCAACTCGAGGAACCAGTCGCAGTACTCGTTCCAGGTGAACTCGTACAGCGCCTGCGAGACCAGGTCGAAGCGGTACGCGGCGAACTGGGCTTCGACTTCGCGCACGGTGCGTGCCAGGCGCGAGAGGATCCAGCGCTCGGCGTCCGTCTTCGGAGTGGGGCTTCCCGAGGCCGTGAAGCCCTCGCAGTTCATCAGCGCGAAGCGCGCCGCGTTCCAGAGCTTGTTGCAGAAGGCCTTGTAGCCCTCGGCCCGCTTGAGGTCGAACTTGATGTCGCGGCCATGCGTCGCGAGCGAGGCGAAGGTGAAGCGCAGCGCATCCGTGCCGTGGGCCGCGATGCCGTTGGGGAACTCCTTGCGCGTCGCCTTCTCGATCTTCTGCGCCATCTGCGGCTGCATCAGGCCGCTGGTGCGCTTGGCGAGCAGCGCCTCGAGCGTGATGCCATCGATGATGTCGATCGGATCGAGGATGTTGCCCTTGGCCTTGGACATCTTCTGCCCTTCGTGGTCTCGCACCAGGCCCGTGATGTACACGTCCCGGAAGGGCACCTTCCCCGTGAAGTGGTCCGTCATCATGATCATCCGGGCCACCCAGAAGAAGATGATGTCGAAGCCCGTCACCAGCACGGACGTGGGCAGGTAGCGATCGTAGCCGTACTTGCGCATCAGCTCCGGGTCGGGCCAGCCGAGCGTGCCGTGGGACCACAGCGCCGAGCTGAACCACGTCTCGAGCACGTCGCTGTCACGGGTGAGGGCCACGTCCGCCGCGAGCCCGTGCCGGGCGCGGACCTCGGCCTCGTCGCGGCCGACGAAGATTCCTCCGGAGGCGTCGTACCAGGCGGGGATGCGGTGACCCCACCAGAGCTGCCGGCTGATGCACCAGTCCTGGATGTTGCCCATCCAGTGCCGGTACGTGCTGATCCAGTTCTCCGGCACGAAGCGCACGGAGCCGTTCTCCACCAGCTCGAGCCCGCGCTTCGCCAGTGAGTCCATCTTCACGAACCACTGGCTCGTCAGATACGGCTCGATGACCTGACCGGTGCGGTCTCCTCGGGGCACCTGGAGCTTGTGCTTCTTCTCCTCGACCAGCAGCCCGGCCGCGGTGAGGTCCGCCAGCACGGCCTTGCGGGCCACGTAGCGATCGAGCCCGCGGTACTTCTCCGGCGCGTTCTCGTTGAGCGTCGCCTCCGGGGTGAAGATGTTGATCATCGGCAGCGAGTGCCGCTGGCCGACCGCGTAGTCATTGAAGTCGTGCGCCGGGGTGATCTTCACGCAGCCGGTGCCGAAGGCCTTGTCGACGTAGGCGTCGGCGATGATGGGAATCTCCCGGTCCGTCAGCGGCAGCTTCACCCGCTTGCCCACCCACTGCGTGTAGCGCTCGTCCTCCGGGTGCACCGCCACCGCCACATCGCCCAGCAGCGTCTCCGGGCGCGTGGTCGCCACGACCAGCGCGCCGCTGCCGTCCGCGAGCGGGTAGGAGATGGACCAGAGCTTGCCGTCCTCCTCCTCGTTGACCACCTCCAGGTCGGAGATGGCCGTCTTGAGGACCGGATCCCAGTTCACCAGGCGCTGGCCTCGGTAGATGAGGCCCTCCTCGTACAGGCGCACGAAGGTCTCGATGACGGCCTTGCTCAGGCCCTCGTCCATGGTGAAGCGCTCGCGGCTCCAGTCCCCGGAGGTGCCCAGGCGGCGCATCTGCCGGGTGATGGTGTTGCCCGACGTCTGCTTCCACTCCCACACCTTCTCGATGAACTTCTCGCGGCCGAGCCCCTCGCGGGTCAGGTTCTCGAGCGCCAGGTTGCGCGCGACCACCATCTCCGTGGCGATGCCTGCATGGTCGGTGCCGACCTGCCAGAGGGTGTCGAAGCCGCGCATGCGGTGGTAACGAATGAGCGCATCCTGCAACGTGTGCTGGAAGGCGTGGCCCATGTGCAGGGTGCCGGTGACGTTCGGCGGCGGCAGCATGATGGTGTAGGGCGTGCCCTGGCCGGTGGGCTTGAAGCAGCCGCTGGCCTCCCATCGCGCGTACCACTTCGATTCGATGGTGCTCGGTTCGAAGCTCTTGTCCATGGAGCAGGACTTCCGATACTCGCGGCGCCCGGTCAAGCTGACATTCACGTCCGCAGGGGGCGAGCCCGTGCGTGCCACGCCCTGGCACGTTCTCACCCTCCCCGCAGCCAACCGCACCCGCGCTGTCAGTAGAATGGCCCTTCGTCGGCGCCGAGCTGCTGTGCCGCCTTCTCCCAGGACGCCCCCCGCTCGTCGTCCGACCAGTGGGTGACGATGCTGCCTCCGCGGCTCACCTCGCTCACGGCGCTCATCGCCGCCAGGTGGGCGTCCCCCGTGACGAACTCGTACATGGCCGCTTCATCCTTCCAGACGGTGAGCGTGCGCTCCGCCTGGCAGCGCTCGGAAGAGGCGAACGCGACGGCCATCAGCCCTGGCTGGCTGCGCAGCGCCTCGCCGATGGGGCCGACGAGCTCCCGGAAGCGGGCCTGGGCCTGCGCGTCCGTCTTCATCTTCAGGCACGTGCTGCTCACGATGTACTGGCCGGGCGCCAGGGTTCCGTCCGCCCGGACCGCCGGTCCGAACAGCGGAACCTCACGGAGGAGATCCTCCTCGAGCCGACCGCACGTGCAGTCCGCCAGCTCATCCACGGGCGGAGGCGGGTCGATCGGCTTCGTCGAGTCACAGGCCAGCAGGCTGAGCGTTGCGAGGCAGGAGGTGAGAATGCGCTTCATGGGTACAGCTCCTTTCAGAGGGACGACTCAGGACGACAAGAGGACGGCTCGGAGACGGCGCCGAAGAGCAGCGGGGCAAAGGACCGCCCGAGCTTGGCCGAGGTGAAGCTCTCCGCACGGGCCAGTACCCGCACCGAGACCTCGGGCGTTCCAACAGCCGAGGAGCGCAGCGTGGCCACCCAGTGGTGGCCTCCCGCCGCGTCCCGCACCCGCAGGTACAGGTAGCTGCCAGCCGGCAGGCGCTCCTCGACGTGGCCACACACCGTGTAGCGGGCGGCGGCGGCGAGCGAGTAGCGAACGAGCGGGTTGCTCCCCGTCGAGGAGCGAGAGGCGACGGCGGTCAGCGCCACCAGTCCGCCCAGGGCCATCATCCACGGCAGCGTGCGTTTCATGCCCCCAAGGTAGAGGCCGGCGCCTGGCTACCGAGCGACGCCCGACCAGTGGCTCCGCGGCGGGGATGAACGGCGGCCCATGGACGACGAGCGGCGGCCCCGCTCACCCCGGAGCGCCACTCAGCCCGAGCCCCTCCTTCACCGCCGACAGCAGACGGCGGCTGACGCGCGCGACCTGGCCGTCCCGCAGCTCCACCGCGAACGAGCCCTCCACGGTGCGCAGTGCCTTGATGCTGCCCATGTGCACCAGCTCCCCCCGATGCACTCGCAGGAAGCCCAGCCCGCGCAGGCGCTCCTCCAGGGCGCTCAGGGACTCCTCCGTCACCTGCTCCGCTCCGTCCGCCTGGAAGAGCGTGTACTTGTCCGCCGCCCAGAAGCGGGTGATGTCGCGCGCGTCGAAGAAGCGGATCGCCCCGGGCGTGCTGGTGACGACGCGCGTCGAGGCCCCCGCCGGCCGCACCGCCTCCAGCGCTCGGGAGACAGACTCCCGGGTCGCCAGCTGGCGCTGACGTGCGCG
This sequence comes from Hyalangium gracile, assembly GCF_020103725.1. Lineage (NCBI taxonomy): Bacteria > Pseudomonadati > Myxococcota > Myxococcia > Myxococcales > Archangiaceae > Hyalangium > Hyalangium gracile. Next base: position 446,864 of record NZ_JAHXBG010000004.1, read on the forward strand.
CTCCATCGCCGCGGCCAGCCGCTCCGGGCGCACCGGTTTGAGCAGGTAGTCCACGGCGTTCACCTCGAACGCCTGCACCGCGTGCTCGTCATAGGCGGTGACGAAGATCAGCGGTGGAAGGTCCGTGTAGCGCTGCGCGAGGGTCAGCCCGTCCAGCCCCGGCATGCGGATGTCCAGCAGCAGCAGCTCCGGCTGGAGCACCTCCACCTGGCGCAGGGCCTCATGGCCGTCCCCAGCTTCGCCCACCACCTCCACCCCGGCCACCGCCTCGAGCATGCGGCGCAGACGGCTGCGCGCCGGTTCCTCGTCATCCACGATGAGGACCCTCATGCCATGCCTCCCAGGGGCAGAGCGAGCAGCGCTCTGCATCCACCCCTGGATGCTGGCTCCAGCTTGAAGGCTCCCCGCTCGCCATAGACCAGCCGCACCCGCTCTCGGAGATCCCTCACGCTCGTCTGGGTGCCTCGGTGCTCCGAGGCGCCCGGCCCCGGACCGTCGTCCTCCACGGCCAGGGTGACTCGGTCCTCATCGAGCCGCACGCGGATGCTCACGTGGACCTCCTGCCGGTTGGCCAGGCCGTGGAGGATGGCGTTCTCCACCAGCGGCTGCAGCAGCAGCGGCGGCACCTGAAAGCCGGCCGAGCCCTCATCGAACTCCAGCTCCACCTTCAGTCGCGAGCCATAGCGCGCCTGCTGGATGGCGATGTAGTCGCGCACCATGTCCACCTCGCGCCGCAGCGGCACCATGCGCGTCTTCGAGCTCTCCAGGGCATAGCGGAACAGATCCGCCAGTCGCTCGAGCGTGCGCTCCGCGAGCTCGGGATCCCGAGGGATGAAGCTGGCCACCGCGTTGAGGGTGTTGAAGAAGAAGTGGGGGTGGATGCGCGCATGCAGCGCCTCGATCTGGGCCTGCAGCGCCGCCTGACGCTCGGCCTGCGCCATGCGCTCGCTGAGGACCGCTCGGTTGCGCAGCCGCTGGACGATGAGCGCTGGGAAGAGGACGGCCCCGGAGATGATGACGCACGTCACGTAGAAATGGAGCGAGCCGTTCGGACTGCCGCCATACCGGCTCATCCCCGGCCTCATCAGCCAGCCAATCCCGATGGCCACGACGAAGGTGACCGCCAGGTGCAGGGCGCCCCTCGCCACCGGGCTCCGGAGCCGCCGGAGCAGTCCTGGCATCACCCAGCGGTAGAGGAGGTGGAAGGTGGGCGCCAGCACGACCCAGGGGATGAAGGCGGTCACCAGCATCTCGAGCGCGACGTCCAGGGGCACGGAGAAGAGCTCGTGCTTGAGCAGCGGCGCGGCGGCGAGCGCGCTGATCGGGTAGAGCCACACCATCTCCCGTGGCAACAGCTCGGCCTCGTCTGATGGGCGGAGCTCGGGGGGGCGGCTCTCCGCACTCGGGGCGTCTGGATCTCCCATGGGACCACGGTAACTCCTGGCCCCTGGCCGGAGAATGCCTCCGACGAACGGTCACTCCCTTCCGACGAGCGGCTCCCGGGTAGGGGAGGGGATTCCTCCCCTGGCCCGGGTTGGGCTACACCGAGGGCCAAGGAGCCCTGTGCGCCCATGGCCGACGAACTCCAGTCCCTGACCGATCTCTCCACCCTCGAGCGGCTCGTGAAGACCGAGGGGGTGGAGGCCCTCCTGGCCGCCCTGGACGCGGCGCTCGAGCGCGTCCCCGCGGACGCCCGGGCGCAAAAGGAGGAAGGCCTCTCGGTTGGACCCAGGACGCTGCGGATCATCCGGAGCGCGGTTGCGCTCGATGCCGGCTTCCTGGAGGCGCACCCCGAGGCGCTCTTCCAGTGCCTCTACAACCGCCTGCGCTGGTTCGATGCGCCCGACAGCGCGCCGCACTTCACCCCCGGCGCCAAGGGCCCATGGAGCCATCCGGAGGCGCACCTGTCCTCGCTCGCGCGGCAGTGGCGGCGCCAGTGGGAGGCGCGCGGCGGTGCGCCCTGGCTGGAGTCCCTGCTGCCCCTGCCCGGCGAGCTGGAGAGCGGCGACCAGGTCCTGCCTCATGGCGCTCAGGTGCTGTGCGCCGAGTACAGCCCCTCGGGAGACCGGCTGGCCACCGGCTCGTGGGATGAAGGGGAGAACGTGCGCATCTGGGATGTGGCCACCGGAGAGTGTCTCCACGTGATGGAGGGCCACGAGACGGAGGTGCTGGACGTGGCGTGGAGCGCGGACGGCAAGCGGCTCGCCTCCGGCTCGCGCGATCACGACGCGCGCATCTGGGACGCGGAGACGGGTGAGTTGCTGCACGCCATGACGGGCCAGGAGGGGCGGGTGACGTCGGTGGCGTTCAGCCCGGATGGGCGGCTGCTCGCCGCCGCGAACCTCGGGTGGATCGTTCGGCTGTTCGACACGGCCTCCGGAGAGGAGGTGCGGACGCTGGAGGGACACCAGCAGTCCGCCCTCAGTGTGGACTTCCACCCCTCGGGCCAGTGGCTTGCCTCGGGCTCGTCCGACGATACCGCGCGCATCTGGGACGTGCGGACCGGAGCCCAGGTGGCCTGCATCGAGACCGAGGGGGTCGTCCATTCCGTGGCCTTCAGTCCGGACGGGGAGTGGCTCGCGCTCACGGGGAGGGAGGGCATCTCCCTGGTCGAGACGCGGGGCTGGACGCGCGTGCGCAAGGCGGGAGGGGAGGACCCCTACTCCCAGGTGTCGTGGATCGGCAACACGCGGCTGGGCGTGCTCACCTACAACCGGCTGGAGGTGCTGGACGCGCGCAGCGGCGACGTCCTGCGCACCCGTCCCTATGTGTCCGATGGCAACGAGCGCAGCGCCGCCTTCCATCCGGAGGGCAAGCGCTTCGCCCTCACCGCGGCCGATGGTCGGGTGCGCGTGAGTGACGTGGACTCGGAGCCCGCCCCCTCCTTGCTGGCGGAGCAGGACGGCGTGCAGAACCTCTGGGGGCGCGTGGAGGGCGAGGTGGCCATCGTGCGCAAGCTCCAGGAGTCTCTCGCCGTCGATGCGCGGGGCCAGCTCCGCTCCCTCCCGAGCGATCCGGCGGAGGCGTACGGACAGCCGTGGAAGGCCAGCCCGGATGACGCGTGGATGGCCTACCCCGTCTCCCTCTTCGACGAGGAGCCCTCCCGCCTGGGCATCCGTCTGCTGGAGGTGAAGAGCCTCACCCCGGTGCGGTCGCTGTCCGTCCCGCCGGAGGCGTCGGGAGGCGAGACGGAGCTCTTCCTCGACGAGCGGCCCCTGGCGTTCTCGCCGGATGGCCAGCTCCTGGCGGCTGTCGTGGAGCCGGGAAAGGTGCGGCTGTGGCGCGTGTCCGATGGCGCGCTGCTGCACACGCTGGGCGGCCACGAGGGCCCCATCACCCTGGTGGAGTTCACGCCCGATGGCTCGTGCGTGGTGACCGGCTCCCCCGAGGACTCGCGCCTGCGGCTGCATGAGGTGAAGAGCGGCAAGGTGGTCGTGGACACCGAGGCCATCGTGAAGCCCGCGCCCGCGTATGGGGCCGCGGCCCGCGCTCCGCTCATCGCCGTGGGCCGGGAGTCGGGAGAGCTCGCGCTCTTCGAGCTGCCGACGGGCTCCCGACGGGTCATCCAGGCGTCCGAGGCGCCGGTCATCGGCGTGGGCCTGTCCGCGGATGGCTCGCTCGTGGCGGCCTGCTGCCGGGATGAGGTCGTGCGCATCTTCGATGCTCGGACGGGAGCGCTCGTGCGCGAGCTGCCCCAGCCCGCCCTGGCCTTCTACGTGGCCCTGGGCGAGCGCATGGTGGTCACCATGTCCAACGACCAGTACGCGCGCTTCTTCGAGCTCGCCACGGGCAAGCCGCTCGCGGAGATCCAGGGCAGCGTCACGCCCCGGGAGGCCGTGGGCCAGCCGCTCTGGGAGGCGCTGGGGGATGGGCCGTTCGCGCTCCACCGAAGGGAGGAGCTCACGCCCCTGGTCCACTTCCACGACACCATGGAGGCCACCGTCCTCCTGCGCGATGGGCTGATCGTGGGCCGCGGGCGCTCCGCGCGGGACATGCTCTACGTCCTGAAGCTCCACCTCCCGCCCTCGGCCTCGTGAGCAGCCCTTCGCCCCATGCGCCTCGACAAGCCTTCGAAGTCTCCCATCCCGACGCCTCCCGAGACCCAGGCCATCGGTCAGGCCGTCGCTCCCATCGCCAACAGCCATGCCTTCGCTGTCGAGCTCTGGGCGCGGAGCCGGCGGACGATGCCGGGCAACCAGGTCCTCTCTCCCGCGACGCTGAAGACCGCGCTGGTGATGCCCTGGAGCGGTGCCCGGGGACAGACCGCCTCCGAGATGCAGCGGGCGCTCCAGCTCGAGAGCACGAGCTACGACATCGTGTCTTCGGCGGGTCTGCTCCTCCATGCCTGGAACGCCGTCGCGGGGCGGGCCTTCCTGCGCGTGGCCAGCCGACTCTTCGGCGAGAAGGACTTCTCCTTCGCAGGCTCCTACCTGGACATGACCCACGTCACGTTCGGGGCCCCGCTGGGACTCGTGGGCTTCAAGGACTCGGCCAGGGCCGCGCGCTCCACCATCAACACGTGGGTTGCCCGCCAGACCGAGGGCCACATCCAGGCGCTCATCCCCGAGGGTGGTGTGGATGAGTCGACGCGCCTGGTGCTCGTCAACGCGCTCTGCTTCCAGGGTGAGTGGGACATCCCCTTCAGGAAGAAGCACAGCCGCCCCGAGGCCTTCTTCGGCCCAAAGGGCGCCCAGAAGCTCGTGCCCATGATGCACGGCATGGACCGCTTCCCCTTCGCGGCCCTGGACGGCGTCAAGGTGGTGGAGCTGCCCTATGAGGGGAGGGACCTGTCCCTGGTCTGCGTGCTCCCGGACGCGGTGGACGGGCTCGACGCGCTCGAGCAGGGGCTGACGAGCGCCCGCATCGAGCGCTGGCTGGCGGCACTGAAGCCCGAGCGGACCCGCATCTCCCTGCCGCGCTTCGAGGCCGTCCCCTCGGGCTCGCTCCTGCTGAACGATGTGTTGAAGTCGCTAGGGATGGAGCGGGCCTTCAGCCCGGCCCAGGCCGACTTCACCGGCATCGCCAGGCCGAGCGAGCCGGGCGACAACCTTGCCCTCAGCCGGGTCTTCCAGCACGCCTCCCTCAAGGTCTTCGAGCGCGGGAGTGAGACTCCCACGAGCGCCTCGGGCCCCTGGCCGCTCGAGCCCGGTGTCGAGCTGCCGCTCGTCAAGAGCGCCCAGGAGTTCCGCGCCGACCACCCCTTCCTGTTCTTCCTGCGCGACAAGCGCTCCGGCACGCTCCTCCTCATGGGCCGCGTGTGCGAGCCGGAGAGCGCCTCGCAGCGCCCGATCTCCTCTCCAGGGGATGGAGCGGCGACGAGCCCGTCACTCCCCGGCGGAGCCTGGCCCGCGGCTCGGGCGAACCCCGCGGCGGTCGCTCCGGACACGGAGCCCGAGCCCTTCGGCCGGTACGAGCTGCTCCGGAAGATCTCCAACGGCGGCACCTCGGAGCTGTGGCTCGCTCGCCCTCGGGATGCAGGGCGCTTCGCCCGGCCCCTGGCCATCAAGCGCTTCCGTCCCCAACTGGCGGAGGATCCAGAGTTCGTGCAGGTGCTCGAGGCGGAGGCGCTCATCGCCGCGCGCTTCCACCACCCGAACCTCGCCGAGGTCTACGAGTTCGGCCAGGCCGACGGTACCTGCTACCTCGCCATGGAGTACGTCGACGGCAAGGATCTGGGCCAGGTGCTGCGCAAGGCCTCGGGCGCCGGCCAGTGGATCTCCCGGCATCTGGCCCTGCGCATCATCGCCAGCGCGTGTGAAGGGCTGCACCACGCGCACACCCGGAGGGATGACGGTGGCCGTCCCCTGAAGATGGTGCACCGCGATCTGTCGCCGCGGAGCATCCTGCTCGGCTTCGACGGTCCGGTGAAGCTGGTGGACTTCGGCCTCGCTCATGCCGTGGCTCGGCTGGGGAACTCTGGACCCATCGACGTCAGGTTCCACTACATGGCTCCCGAGCAGGCCGCGGGCAAGGAGCTGGACGCTCGCACGGACATCTTCGCCCTGGGCATGGTGCTCTACGAGCTGCTCACCGGCGCGCTCCCCTTCAAGCGGGACTCGCAGCTGGCCACGCTCCAGGCGGCGCTGGAGTGCCGCATCCAGCCTCCGTCCCAGGTGGTGGACGTGCCTCCCGAGCTGGACCCCGTGGTGATGAACGCGCTGGCCCGCTCTCCGGATGAGCGCTACCGCGATGCGCGCCAGTTCCAGAAGGCGCTGGAGGAGCTGCTCGTCTCGCAGGGCTGGGTGGCCGGTTCCGTGCAGATCTCCGAGCTGATGGAGGCGCTCTTCGCGGACGGGCCGGAAGAGGGCTGAGCCCCGAGGCCGTTCAGTCGTAGAGCAGGACTGCCTCCAGCCACTGGCGGCCCCGGCTCGCCGCGAGCCACTTCTGCCGCTCGTCCCGCAGCGCCACCGCGGGCGGGTGGCCCTGGCGTATCCGCTCGCGGACGGCATTGAGGAACTCGGCAGCTTCCAGATCCGGGATCTCCTCCGTGGCGGCGATGACGGCGCGCGCACCCGCGTGGATGAAGGCGGCGGGCAGACCGGACGGCTCGTGCAGGATGTACGCGCCCTGCGCGGCGCGGCAGGCGGCCAGCACCACCAGCGGTGCTCCCTCCAGCCGCTGCGCCTGGATGTGGCTGGAGCTCAGCTCGTCGCTCGCCCCCTCCGGCGCGAGCACGAGGTAGGAGAAGCGGGTGGACGGGACGACTCCGTGGGCCACCAGATCGATGTCCGTCGCGTCCCGCATGGCCGTGAGGACTCGGGAGGGGGTCGCCTCCGCGCCCGTCAGCAGCCGCTGCTCCTCGTTCGCGCCAAAGTCCGTCTTCCACGTGTTGAGCCGCCCCAGCTCCCGCGTGCGCTCGGGGGAGATCGCCACGTCCTTCACCACCAGGTGCACGCCGCGTCCTGACTTCGGCTGTGGCGCGGGCCCCGCGCGCAGCTTGTAGCTCCAGGCCACGGACGGCGGCAGCAGCCCCGGTCGATCCTGCAGCGGAGGTCGCGCGTAGGCCTGCACCGTCTCGCAGCCCTGGAGCGCGGCCAGGGCCTCGGGAGGAACCAGACCGGTCAGGTTGTCGGGCAGGCGCGTCCGGCGCGCTCCATCGTAGGTGCCCAGCAATTGCCCCTGGGCGCCTCGCACGAGGACCAGGCTCCGCTCGCTGTCCACGGTCGCGGCGGCGATGCAGCGCTCGGGGAGGGGAGCTCCCTGCTCCCGGCCGAACAGCTCCGCCGCCGCCGCGTACTCTCCGGCCTTGCCCGCATCGAGGATGAGCGAGGTGAAGCTGTAGGCCCGGGCCTTCTGCGCGTCCTCGTCTCGTGCCAGGAGATCGCCGGACTCCACCTCGCGGAGCAGCTCCTCCAGGCGCGCGCGGCCCTCCGCACGGTCACGCTCGATGAGGAACCGCGCCAGGGCATGCTTCATGAGCAGACGCTGGCCCGCGGTGGTGGTGGCCGGCAGCTCAGAGAGCGCTCGCCTCAGCGCGGCCTCGTCTCCCGCGTTGGGCCGCTGCCGGGAGATGTCCGCCAGCGCCATGGCTCCCACAGGGGTGAGTGGCAGCCCGGTGGCCAGCGCCTGATCGAGCGCCGCTCGGGCCTGGTCGAAGCGCAGCTCGTTCAGCGCCACGTGCGCCAGGTTCTGGTGGGCGAACAGCTCGAACTGCGTGTTGCCGCGGTTGCGCTCGAGGAGCTCCGAGAACCAGGCTCGCGCCAGCGGGAAGTCGTTCCTTACCCGCGCGAGCTGCGCGAGGTGCCCCAGCGCCACGTTCTCCTTGTCCCGATCGTTCGCCGCTCGGGCCTGGCGCCACGCCAGCGTCGCCTGCTCCCACGCCTCGCCCAGCCGCATCTGGCTGGTCAGGAGCTGGGCGTACTCCAGCCGGAGGAACCCACAGCGGTAGTCGATGGGCGTGGAGGCACACTGCGAGAGCGCCCGCTCCAGCGTCTGGCGTGCCTCGCCCTGCTGCCCGCGCGCGAGCTGGACCTTGGCCCGCTCGTGGGCGGCGAGGAGGCGGAACCAGGGATCCTGGCTGGCCTCGGCGCGAGCCTCGAACGCCTCCAGGTGGTCTCCGACCGCCTTCGCGTAGATGAGCACTCCCAGCAGGAGGTCCTCCTCCGGAGAGCGCAGCAGCTGAGAGATGAGATCCTTCACCTGCTCCTGGGGCAGGGTGCCCTGGCGCAGCCGGGCATAGGCCTGGGCCAGGGGCGCCCGGTGTGTGAAGTCGTGCGACGCGATGCGCTCGACATACCGGGCCAGGACGTCGCCTCCCGCCTGCTGATCGAGCTCGCGCGCCAGGGGCAGGAGCGCCCGCACCCGCTCGGCGGAGGTGCGCGTGCGCACCGCGTCGTAGAAGTACAGGCGCAGCGTCGACGAGCGCTCCGCCAGGATGGTGGGAGACGGCGGGGTGCCGCTGGCGGCGAGCTCCTTGCCCGCCTGCAGCAGCGCCTGCCACCGCTGGGTGCGCGCCTGTTCCGCGGACGTGAGCGCCTCCGCGCGCTGGCGGGCCTCCTCCGCCCAGCCCGGCTCTCCCTGCTGGGCGAGCTCTCGGAAGCCGGTGGCCGCGGCCTGTGGCACATCGAGGTCCCTCAGGGCCAGCGCCCTGTTCCAGAGCGCCTGCGGGTGGGTGGGAGCCTGGTCGAGCGCGAGCTGCAGGTGTCGGAGCGCCTCCTCCGGCACTCCCTTCACGAGCAGGGCCGCGCCCCTCAGGGTCTCGTTCTCCGGCGTGCTCGGTAGCGGCTCCAGGTAGGCCAGGGCCTGCTCCACCAGCCTCGGGTCGTTGCGCGCGAGGAGCGCCGCGGCGAGGCCCGCCGGATTCCCCTCGCGCTCGAGCTGGGCGAGCGCCTCGAGGGGGAGCGTCGTCGTCCGCGAGGGCTCCTGCCCCATCGCCCGGGCCGCCAGGGGACGGTGCCGGTCTGCCTCCGCGAGCGACAGCCGCGGCTCGAGCCGCCGCTCGGGCTCGTTCATCAGCCACGGGTCCGTTCGGGGCGTGCCCGTCCTCAACCCCACACCCACGGCGATGAGCACGGCACAGGCCGCCGCCACGGCCGCCAGGGTCCAGCGGGGAAACGCCCGGCGGACAGGGGGCGGGGCCGAGGCGGCCGGCTGACGCTCCACATGGCGCGTGGCCATCATCTTGAGCTGCAGCAGGTTGCCCAGCTCCGCCTGGCAGCGGGCGCAGTCCAGCAGGTGCTGGCGGAAGCCCTCCGCCTCCTCGGCGTTCAGCTCTCCATCCGCGAAGCGCTCGAGCCGTTCACAGTGCACGGACATCAGTTGTCTCCCAGGCGGATGAAGGGTTCGAGCAGGGCGCGAAGCTTCGAGCGCGCATCGTGCAGCCGCTTGGCCACGGTGCCCTCGCGAATGCCCAGCTCCTCGGCGATCTCCTTGTACTTCCGGCCCCGCGCATGCATCTCGAAGGTGGTGCGCGCCACCGGGCTCAAGGACCGCACGGCCGAGCTGAACTGCTCGTCGGAGATGCGGTCGAAGAGCGAGCGCTCGGGCGGCTCGGGCTCGACGGTGGGCTCCTCCCGCGTCAGCTCCTCGGCGCCGCGCTCCCGTGTCCGCTGCTTGCGGAGCTGATCATAGAAGCAGTGGGTGAGGGTGGTGACCAGCCAGTTGGCGCAGACCCCCTCTTCCGGCGGAGGGGTGACGTGGCCGAAGGCCGCCAGGAAGCGGACGATCGTCTCCTGGACGAGATCCTCCGCATCGGAGCGATTGCGGCAGAGGTTCACGGCCTGGGCGAGCAGCCACGGCCGCCGTCGGGCGAGCAGCTGCTCCAGCCATGGGGCGACGGCCTCAGCGGCATCGGGTGAAACGGGCATCGGGCTCACAGGGGCTTCAGACCGGCGTGCCTCTTACCCCTGGTGAGCCAGACTCTTCAAATGGCCTCGTGGGCGCTCGCTTCTTTGGAGCACGAGGGGCCCGCTCTCGCGGAACACGACCAGCGCGTTCGCACGAGGCGGGCTCATGGCTCCTCGGTCCGTCACCCTCGGGCGCGGCCCGGGCGCGTCAGTAGCACTCGACGTAGTCGACATCGACCCAGGTGCCGCTCGAGGCCGGGTTCTTGGTGCCCAGGGCCTTGATCGTCACGGTGATGTTCTGGGCCGGCGTCACGTAGTGGCCGCCGAAGAGGGCGAAGTTCTGGCGCACCGTCGTCGGCGAGTACGCGTCGTAGACTCCCCAGCTGTTCCCGTTGACGAAGAGCTCGAACTTGCCGCGGTTGGCCGCCTTGCTGTACGCGAAGTCGAAGACGTAGGTGTTCTCGCAGGTGAACGTCGCCACCGCGCCCGCGGTCTGCGTCAGGTGGAGCGTGCCGTGGAGCGCGTCGCTGTAGGCCGGCCCCGAGACGGCCTCCCATCCGTGGCTGAAGATCCAGCCCGGGTGGGTGCTGTCGAACTTGTCGCCCGCCGGCGTGGCACCCGCGCTCAGGGTGGTGGAAAGAACACCGGCAACCATCACGGCCTTCAGGCTCCGAACCATTGTCGTACATCCTCCTCGGTGCGGTGCGATCCATTCGCGCCGCATAGAGGAGACGGGGACCCCGAAAATCCTTACGTCGATTTATTCGAGGCCGTCGCCGCCCGGATCGCTCGGGGGGTTGGGCGGGGGGTCCATGGGCTGGGACTCGTCCCTGCCATCCCCACCGCCGGAGAGCCCGTCGACCCGCATTGGCACCTCGCACTCGAAGAGCTCCGGGAACTGGTAGTCCTTGTAGAGGGAGTTGGAGAGCGCCTCGTCGGGGAGCTGCTCCATCCAACAGAGGGATTGGAGGTTCCCCACGATGCGCATCCCTGTGTAGGTGCCAGGCAGGACGCGGACGGAGAACAGGCCCTGGAAGTCCGCTGTGGCATGCATGCTGCCGCTGGTGCCGTTGCCCAGGATCTGGGCGTAGGCCGAAGGCAGCCCGCTGTTCTCGAGGATGCGCCCTGACAGCACGATGTCGTGAGTCACCAGATCGAGCGCGGTGTCGTTCGTGAAGCTCCCCGAGGCGACCAGGATCTCCGAGCCCGCGAAGGTGCCCGAGAAGAGCTGGACGCCGACGTCGTAGGTGCCCGCGGGCACCTGCAGCCCGTACTGGCCCGAGGCATCCGTGGTGGTGTGGAAGTATGAGCTGTTGTTCAACGCGTCGTAGGCGAACACGCCCACTGCCGTGGCGGGGCTTCCATCGGAGAAGCGAACCTGTCCGCTCAGGTTGACTTGCGCCCAGGCCGCGTCGGGCAGGAGAAGCAGGAAGACGGCCAGGATGGTCGTGCGCAGAAGGACGGTGCGTTGTGGCATGGTTCTCGACTCCTCAAGAGATGGGAGCGGGCTGAGCGCTGCGCTCAGGGCTCCCCAAGGAGCCCGAGCGCCGTCTCTACGCGCAAGCAGCCCCCTTCATTTCCAGGAACGTTCGAGAGGCGGCTCCCATACCGTGTGAGTGCCTTCACGCGTCTTCGCTACGATGGGAGCTACAAGGCTCAGACGACCGTCAGCCGGACGTCGATGTTGTTGCGCGTGGCGTTGGAGTAGGGGCAGACCTGGTGGGCCTTGTGGACGAGCGCCTCCGCGGTGGCGCGATCGATCCCCGGCAGGTTGATCTCGAGGCCGATGTCCAGGCCGAAGCCGTTGGGAATCTCTCCGATGCCCACGCTGGCGGTGACGGTGGCCTCGTTGGGCACCCGCGTGCCCGCCTTGCCCGCGATGAACTTGAGCGCGGACAGGAAGCAGGCCGCGTAGCCGGCGGCGAACAGCTGCTCGGGGTTGGTGCCGGGGCCGCCAGCGCCGCCCAGCTGCTTGGGCGTGGAGAGCGCAACGGACAGGACTCCATCGGCGCTCTGGGCGCGGCCCTCGCGTCCGCCGGTCGCAGTGGCCTTCGTGTCGTACAGGGTCTTCATGGTGGGCTCCTTGGTGAAAATTGGTTGTGCGCAATTGAGTAGCGCGCAATTGGATTCGGCGCAAGGGCCAGTTGTTATATGCAGGTCCTCCCATCTGAGAGGTCCTCGCCATGGCCAGGAAGCCCATCGACGCGTTGCGCCTGAGCGAGCAGCTCTGCTTCACCATCTACTCGACCGCACATGCGCTCAACCGCACGTACCGCCCGCTGCTCAAGGAGCTGGGCATCACCTACCCGCAGTACCTGGTGATGCTCGTGCTCTGGGAGCAGGACGACCTGGCGGTGAAGGAGATTGGCGAGCGCCTGTTCCTGGACTCGGGGACGCTGACGCCGCTGCTGAAGCGGCTGGAGGCCATCGGCTACGTCACCCGGGCGCGCGACGCCTCGGACGAGCGGCAGGTGCGCATCCGGCTGACGCCGCAGGGGCGCGCGCTGCGCTCGAAGGCGGAGTGCATTCCGCAGGAGCTCGTGGCGGCCTCGGGCTACGCGGTGGCGGACCTCCAGAAGCTCAAGGCCGACATCCAGCGCCTCCGGGACACGCTGAATGCGAACCTGGAGCCGGAGTCCGAGTCCTGAGGAGCGATGAGCCCCGTGCGAGACGTCGGTCACTTCGAATCGCTCGGCTGGATGGAGCCTCCGGGCTTTGCCGGCCGGGAGGTGCGTGTCTTCCTTCCGCCCGGGTTCGATGCGCGGGTGCCCACGCCCGCGCTCTTCCTCTTCGACGGGCAGGACGTGTTCGCCGGCCCCCCGGGGAGGGATGAGGGCTGGTTCGTCCACCGGGCCATCGAGGGGCTCGATCCGCGCTGGAACGTGCCGCCGTTGGTGGTAGCCATCCCCAGCGGCTCCTCCTGGGCGGAGCGTGAGGACGAGCTGACACCCTGGCCCACCGAGGGCCGAGGGGGCCGCGCCGACGCCTTCCTCGACTGGGTGGTGCACGCGCTGGTGCCGCGCACGCGCGAGCGCTTCCTGCTCCCGGAAGGAGCGCTCGGCGCCGTGGTGGGCGGAGCTTCCTGGGGAGGCCTGCTCGCGCTCCACGCCCACTTCGCCCATCCGCACCTCTTCGGTGGGGCGCTGGCCCTGTCGCCCAGCTGCTGGGTGGGCAACTTCGCCATCTTCGATTCACTGCGTGGGCGGGCGCTGCCGCCCTTCAGCCGCATCTACATCGACTGTGGAGGGCGCGAGGCCGAGGGACGGATGCTTCCCCCTGCCCGGGCCCTCTCCGAGGAGCTGCGCGCTCGTGGCTATCCGCGCGGCCAGCTGTGGTGGCGGCCGGACCCGCCGGCGGACCACGACGCTCGCGCCTGGAGAAGGCGCCTTCCCCGGGCGCTGCGCTTCATGTTCCGCCGAGGCCCTCGCCCCGGCAGGCGCTGAGCCAGCAGGGAACCAGGGGCCGTCCCCCAGGAGCTCCCACTTTGTCCTCAGTACTCCAGCGGAGCCTGGGGCCCCGGGATGATGTGCGCGATGTCCGGGTCGACTCCGCCGTTCACGCGGGCGGGGCGCTCGGCCTTCTCGCGCTTGAGCTGCTCGCGCTTGAGCTGCTTGTCCTGATTGCGCTGCTGACGAGCCCGCTCCTTCTGCCGCTTGATGAATGTGACCGTCATGAGTCTCCAAATGGAGTGAGTGAGTAAGAGGCCCGGCTCCTTCTGGAGACCGGGACCGTGCGAGCACTTGGAGCGCGGATGCCCACCCCGCTGAAAAATGAAAAAGGCCCAGCCTCGCTGAGGAGACTGGGCCGGGTGCAGGGCCTGGCGGACGCGCTTCAGGCGGGGCGAACGTTCTGCGCCTGCAGGCCCTTGGGGCCGCGGGCCACATCGAACTGGACCTTCTGCCCTTCCTGCAGCGAACGGAAGCCATCGGCCTGGATCGCGCTGTGATGGCAGAAGAGGTCCTCGCCCCCGCCGTCCTGCGTGATGAAACCGAAGCCCTTCGCGTCGTTGAACCACTTCACAGTACCAATTGCCATGAACTTGTCTTCTTTCTTATCCGGCTTCAATGAGTTGAGCCGGAGGCCGCTCCCCTATCCGGGGCCGACCATCACCGTGTGTCACGTTTCCAGGCTCTTGGCGAGGGCCGCTCTCCATTTTTCCGAAAAGCGGACCCGTGACTGGCGGCTGGGGGTGAAACCTTCGGTCCCTGGCTTCCATTCCCCGCCTCTGCGTTGAAGCCGTGCTGGGTTCCCGGATACGTGAAGGCCCGGTCGTTCATGATCTTCGCTGCCTGCTCGGGCGCTGGTGAAGTCCCGTAGAAGGCCACGGCCGCCGCGAGCTTGGGCACCCGCGTCGCGAGGATGCTCGCCATGGCGGACCGGTACCCAACTGGTATGACAAGCAGACCAGTTCGCACGGTTCTCGCCCGACAGGGGGGGCGGACCGGACGCGGGTGCGGCTCCGGACCTGCTCAGGCGCCGCGGGGCGCGGGGACCAGGCAGTAGAGGGTGGTGACTTCGCGCGAGCGCGCGGCGTGCAGCGGATCCGAGCGATCCTTCGCCTTGGAGTGTCGAGCCTGCGTCGACCGGGTCCACTTCACGCTCAGGCCGCAGCGCGCGAACTGCTCCTCGAGCCACCCCTGCGGGCGCAGGCCCAGCAGCACCGCGAGGTTCGACAGCAGCAGCAGCCCCTCGCCGCCGGGCGCCAGGTGGGACGGGAGCCCCTCCAGGAAGCGCTGCAGGAAGCGGTTGTCCTCGTCGAACACCGCTCGGTCCACCCGGTTCTTGGGGGGCTCCGGAATCCACGGCGGGTTGCTGACCACGAGGTCCGCCTGGCCCTCCGGGAAGAGATCGGCCTCCATGGCCTGGAAGCGCCGGGCCAGCCCGAGCCGCTCCGCGTTCTCTCGCGCGCAGGCCACCGCGCGGGAGTCGCAGTCGGTGGCCACCACGGACTCGGCCCCGCGCTGCAGCAGCAGGAACGAGAGCACGCCTGTCCCCGTGCCCACATCGAAGACGCGCTTGCCCTTCACGTCCGGCACCGACAACAGCAGCTCGACATAGTCGGTGCGGGTCGGCAGGTAGACGCCGTAGTGCGGGTGGAGCAGGCCCGTGAGGCCGGGGACGGACAGGCCCTTGCGCCGCCACTCCGCCGCCCCGAGCATGCCGAGCAGCTGCTTGAGGGGGACGAGGGTGAACGCCGTCGTCGGCTCGCCCCACACCTGCCGGCAGGCCAGCGCCACGTCCGGAGCTCGCGAGAGGCCCAGCCGGTACTGGCTGTCGAGCGCCACCACGATGCGCGACAGCGTCTCGTGCTCGAGCTGCCGCGCGCGTCGCTCGGCCCGGAACGCCTCCAGCGGTGAGCGGGCCTTCTCCGCGTGGCCCAGCCGCCGGCCGATGGCGCCCAGCAGCTGCCGGGCGTTGTGGAAGTCGCCCGTGTACAGCAGGTACTCGCCGCGGCGCACGCGCTTGAGCGCGGCGTCGGCGCTGAGCCGGTCATCCGCGGGGGACAGGCGCTCGGGCTCTGGCGCGTCACTCTCCGAGTGCCAGGTGAAGGGCTCCCCCGGCGCCAGGGTGAAGGGCGTGTCGGCCCGCGGCGGTGGGGCTCCACGGGAGGTGGGGGGGCGGGAGGAGGGCATGGGTTCCTGGGGAGTCCGTCCCAGCCTATCCGCTCGGAGGACCGGGGAGTCGTGCTTCCGCCAGGCGCTCGCCCAGAGCGAGCAGCTCCGTGCTCCGCTCGACATCGCGCGTCCATTCCGGCGGAATCCCCCCCAGCCCCAGCCGCGCGCCCGCGATCGAGCCGGTGATGGTGGCCAGGCTGTCGGAGTCTCCATCCGTGTTGACGGCCTCGAGCACGGCGGCGCGGAAGTCATCCGGGTGCCGCCAGAAGCAATAGAGCGCGCAGGCCACGGCCTCCTCGGCCACCCAGCCTTCGCCCAGCGCGTGCGGCCCCTTCTCCCGGTCGATGAGGACCTGCTCGGGCGGTAGGTGGAGGAGGGCAGGGACGCGTGAGAAGCAGGCATCGAAGTCCGGGCTCCTCCCGCCGCAGCGGCGCATCACCTCGGCGTGCATCTGGCCCGGTGGAGTGTCCCGGAGCGCGAGCGCCACGAGGAGCGCGGCGGCGGCGCTGCCCTCGAGCGCCGCGGGGTGCCCGTGGGTGAGCCGCGAGGAGTCACGCGCCACCTCGGCCACGGTGTCCAGGTCCTCGTAGTACAGGCCGATGGGCGCCACGCGCATGTTGGCGCCGCAGCCCTTCGAGTGGGCAACCCCCGCCTCGCGCCATGGAGTCCCCGCCGCCAGCCGCCCGCAGGCGATGCCCGTCGTCTCGCCCGGAGAGCGGTTGTTCTCCTCGGAGCGGTGCCAGTGGACGAAGCGCCGCGCCATCTCTCGCATCAGCGTGTCGCGGTCCTCCCGGCCCGCGGCGAGCAGCGCCTCCGCGACGCAGAGGCTCATCTGGGTGTCATCGGTGAAGGTGCCGGGTGGGTGGTCGGGGCCGGTGATGAACGGCCGGGAGAAGCGGGCATCCTTCAAGCGCAGGAAGCCGGTGATGCCCTCGGGGCCCACCTCCGCCAGGAGCTGGCGACGGGTGCGGAACTCGGCGGGATAGCCGAGCGCGTCTCCCACGGCGAGACCCACCAGGGAGCCCTGAATGCGGGAGTAGTGCATCCTATTTCGCCTCCTCCAGCCCGCGCATGAATCGTTCGAGCATGTCATTCACCTGCGCGGGCACGTCGAGCTGGATGTAGTGGCCTCCGCCAACGGTCTTCCCGAAGACGACGCGCGGGCACAGGCGGCGCAAGCGCTCGGCGTCCACCGCGCCGTCGATGACGAGCATCGGCACCTGGCAGGCGGCCACGGCGGCAGCGGTGTCATAGCGGAGCATGTCCTCGATGGCCGAGACGGTCACGCGCTGGGGCGTGGCCACCATGTCCGCCACCACCCGGTCCGCGTGCGGGCTCGAAGCGCCCACCATGCGGCGGGCCCACTGCTCGACCACCGTCGTAAAGTCGGGGCCTCGGAGCATTCCCAGCAGCGCACCGCCGCGCTTCGCATGGTCGGCGGGGGGGACTACCGGGGACTCGAGGGCCACCACGGCGCGTGCCAGCTCCGGGAACCGCACGGCCAGCTCCAGCGCGATGACACCGCCCATGCTGTGGCCGACGACCACGGCTCGCGTGAGGCCCTCCTCGGCGCAGAGGAAGGCGACATCCTCGGCGAAGCCCTGGATGGAGTAGGGCTGCTGGGGAGCATCGCTTCGGCCATGGCCACGCAGATCGGGCGCGAGGACCCGGTGCCTCCGCTGGAAGTGCTCCAGCTGCGGTGCGAAGTGCGCATGCTGGCCCAGTCCCCCATGGATGAACACGAGCGGCGGCGAGCCCTGGCCCTCGGTGACATGGAACAGCCGGACGCCGTCTCGGCTCTTCAGCGCGTGCATGGCCACAGCATGCCGTCCTCCACGAGACTCGTCCTGGCGGAATGGGAGAAAACAGGCGAATCGGGCCCATCGGAGCGCTAGGCTCCGCCTCGTGACGACCGAGTTCATCCTGCTCCGCCACGGTGAGACGGAGTGGAACTCCGCGGGGCGCCTGCAGGGGCACCTGGACAGTGCGCTCAGCCCCGAGGGCCTGCGCCAGGCGGATGCGCTCGCCTCGCGCCTCGCGTCCTTCTCCTTCCACTCCCTCTACAGCAGCGACCTGGGGCGAGCCCTCGAGACGGCGCGGCGCATCGCCACGCGGACGGGCCACTCCATCCTCCCGGATCCGCGCCTGCGGGAGCGGGGCCTGGGAGTGCTCGAAGGCCTCACGCGCGACGAGGCGAGCCAGCGCCACCCGGAGGTGTTCGCGGCGTACACGGCGGGCGGCTCGGACTATGTCGTCCCCCAGGGAGAGAGCACGGGCCAGCGGCTGCGCCAGGCCGTGGAGTGTCTGAAGGAGCTCGGCGCCCGCCACGTCGGAGCGCGCATCGTCGTCGTCACCCATGGAGGCGTCCTCAGCAGCCTCTTCCGGCACTGCCTGGGGATTCCGCCCGGCACCCCGCGAGCCTTCTCCGTCCTCAACGCGAGCTGGAACCACTTCGACTACCACGAGGGGACGTTCCGGCTGGTGACCTGGGGCGACATCACCCACCTGCGCAGCTCCAGCCGCGACGACACCTGAGCCCCTGGGCTGCCAGCCCCGGCCAGCCTGGGTGGGTCATGACGCACTCGGTCACCCACAGTGTGGGTAAGGTAGGAAAAAAGGATCCATTTGTGGGTAGATAGGCAACTTTAGGCGCCTCGTTCCGACAATTCGTGTGTAAGCCCTACGGCACCTGAATTCGCGAGGTTGAAAACCATGGCCCCCATCTCCAAGCTCCCCTCTCCTTCGATTCAGCCGCAGACCTCTCGTCCGGCGGCGTCCCCCTCCCAGCCTGTTGCCCCCACGGCTCCCCGCGCCGAGTCCCGCGTGGCCCGCCCGGTGGATGGCTTCGACGCGGCGCCCTCGAACCTGGTGGACCGCCCCGGCCGCGGCAAGCTGGTGGATCGCCCCACCGGCCTGCGCCCCGGCTCTCCGCAGATCCAGTCGTCCTCGGAGCCGTCCGCGCTGCGCCCGCTCACCTCGCGCAAGTCCCTGGCCGCCGCCACCGAGACGCTCAGCGCCCAGGCCACGCCGAACCTGCCGGTGAAGGACCTGGAGAAGGTCACCTCCAGCGTGAGCTTCGACAAGGACGTGTCGATCGACTCGCTGAAGCTGTCGTTGGATCTGCCGCACACCTACCAGGGGGACCTGGTGGTGTCGCTGACGAGCCCCTCGGGCAAGACGGCCACGGTGCACGACCGCACGGGCGGCGGCAAGGATGACCTGAAGGGCTCGTTCGACCTGAGCGCCTTCAAGGGCGAGAAGACCCAGGGCACCTGGACGCTGACGGTGGAGGACAAGGCCCGCGCCGACACGGGCACCCTCAAGAGCTGGGGCCTGGAGGCCACCGGCAAGGTGGGCGGCGTCGACCCGAAGCCGACCCCCTCGGGCGAGCCCATCATCGCCGTGTTCGACGGCGGCGTGGACTACAAGCACACGGACCTGGACGAGGCCATGTGGCGCAACCCCGGCGAGGTGGCCGGTGACGGCATCGACAACGACGGCAACGGCTACACCGACGACATCCACGGCTTCAACGTGGGCTTCGACTCGGGCGACCCGATGAAGGGCGCGGGCACCGACCACGGCACGCACGTGGCGGGCATCATCGCCTCCGAGGACAACGGCCAGGGCAGCACCGGCGTCGCCGCGGGCAAGGCGAAGGTTCTCTCCGTGGGCGGCCTGTACGACGGGAAGGACCTGCTCACCAACTTCGAGCGCGCGGTGGACTACGTGGTGGACCAGAAGGCCCGGGGTGCCAACATCCGCGCGGTGAACGCCAGCTTCGGTGACGAGTACCGGGACGCGGCCTCGCAGGCGCGCTGGAAGGCGGCGGTGCAGAAGCTGGCCGACGCGGACATCCTCCTGGTGGCCGCCACGGCCAACGGCAACGGCAGCAACATGAACAACGTGCAGGACTTCCCGGCCAACGTGGACATGCCCAACGTCATCACCGTGGCCTCCATGGACAGGAACAACGACAAGCTGGCGCGCTTCTCGTCGCACGGCGACAAGGTGGTGGAACTGGCCGCCGTGGGCGAGGACGTGCTGAGCACCGTGCCGGGCGGCCGCTGGGACGAGATGAGCGGCACCTCCATGGCCACCCCCCGCGTGGCGGCCACCGCGGCGCTCATGTTCGCGGAGAACCCCAACCTGACGGCCGCTCAGGTGCGCGACCTGCTGGTGAAGACGGTGGAGCTGGACCCCGACCTCAAGGGCAAGGTGAGCACCGGCGGCAAGCTGGACATCGCCGCCGCCGTGGCCGCCGCCAAGGCCGCCGCCACCAACGCGTTCGCCAGCCGCTAGTCTAGAGTGAGGGGGAATGCGTCCGTTCCCCATTGGCCGCGACACCCCCTCCTCCATGGATGACTTCGCGATCGCCTGGCCCCAGGCGGTCGCCGCGGCGGCTCCCATCCCCCATGCCCGCCATGCGTACCTGGAGGCCATCGCCCGCTATACGAACGATGTGCCTCCGGGGGGCATCTTCGCCCATGAGTTCCTCCTCGCGGAGGACCCGGAGCTCGACCGCATGCTCGAGCTCGTGCATGCCTTGGCCCGGCCGCAGGAGGAGCTGGTTCCTCGGCTCCTGGCGCGCACGCAGGCACACAAGGCGCTCCTGGACTTCGAGGCGGACCCCGCCGCCTTGGAGCAGCGCATCCGAGAGGTGAAGTTCTCCTGGGTGGACCCCTTCCTGCTCGAGGGAGAGCTGGCTCGCTACCTCTACTTTTATGGGATGTACGAGTACTTCTGGCAGCACCACTCCGCGCGCGAAGCCCGAGAGCTCGCGCGGTCGCTCGTGCGAGAGACGCTTCGGGATGAGCTGGAGCAGACGGTCGCGTTCAGGGCGCATGGCCCGTGGGGACGCTGGTTCGACGTGCACTCGTGCAGCGACTGCTCGTTCCTGCTCGTGGATCGCCAGACACGCCTCGCCTCGCTCTTCTGCTTCTCGCACTCCGACTGAGCGTGGCCCTGGCCAGCTGGGACGCTCCGCGCCGCACCCGCTCCGTGGCCGGTGAGGAGAGGGGACCGAATGCGGAGGTGCCGGACTCCATCCCAGAGCAGGTCGGCGCCTGCTGGCGGTCTCAGGCATGCCAGGTTTGGTCCCAGGGGCCGTGCTGCGCGATATTCCACTGGATGACACAACGAGCGATCTGGAACGCCTTGGCAGTGCTCGTGATGGCGGCGGTGCTGGGGTGCCAACCCGAACCCACGCCGCAGAGCCTGCCCGATGCGGGGCCGCTTCCGAGCAGTCCGTACACGGGCCCCACCACCGCCGGCTGGCACCGGGTCATCAGCACCCTGCGCGACAGCGTCCACTGCTTCGCCTCCGTGGGTGACCTGGTCTACGCGGGCACTGGCAGCAAGACGGCCACCGGCGCCGACGTGGGCGGAGTCTTCGTCTCGCCGGACCAGGGCACCACCTGGAAGCCCACTGCGCTGAACCTCTCGGTCTCCAGCCTCTGGGCCACCCCCACCGAGGTCTACGCCACCACCATCGCCCAGGGGTTGATGAAGTCGGTGGATCGCGGCGAGACCTGGACCCGGGTGAATGTCCCCAACGCCGGAACCACCATCTTCAACGCGGTGGCGGTGAGTGGCACGCGACTGCTCGTTGGCGTCGGCCCGGTGGTGCACGTCTCGGACGACAATGGAGCCACCTGGACCCGGCACCCCACGGGGATGCCGAACTTCTCCTACATCACCCAGTTCCTCGTGGAGTCCGGGAAGATCGTCGCCACCCTGAAGGGCGGCGTGGTGGTCTCCACCGACAATGGGACCACCTGGACGGAGCTCGAGGAGGGACTGCCCTACAACCCCCACGTGACTGGCGCGGCCCGGGTGGACGATTCCCTGTTCGTCGCGACCACCGAAGGCGTCTACCGCGCTTCATTCTCCGGCGGGGCCTTCGAGCGGGTCGCCAACGGCATGAGCAACAATGACGTGTACGCGCTGGTCTCGTGGCAGGGCGGGCTGTTCGCGGGCGTGGGGGTTGGCAGCTATGGCTCGGCCTACCTGAGCTCGGACGAGGGCAGCACCTGGAACCCCTTCAACCAGGGCTTGCCCGAGCTCACGCCCATCAGCGCGCTCAGGGTGGTGGGTGACTCCCTGCTGGCGGGCAGCGGCGGGAGCGTCTGGCGCACGGCCCTGGGGCCCTCCTCGCCTCCGCCCGATACCGGTCCGCTCATCGGCACCGTGGACCGGGTTCCCGTCCGCACCTGCCCGTACTGGGTCGCCTTCGATGGCACCCACCTGTACTTCTCCACCGCTGCCTCCGCCCTGGGCCCCACCGTCAGCGAGCCCGGCAACCTGATGCGGGCGCCCCTCGCGGGAGGGCCGGTGGAGACGCTCGAGACCCTGCAGCCGGCGATGCGGTACGTCGTGGTAACCCCGAACCATGTCTGGTGGACCACCAATGGGAACAACGGCAACTCCCACGCCATCCGCCGCAGGCTGAAGAGTGGCGGCCCGGTGGAGGTGGCGGTCGGGCAGCAGCCCGCCATCACGCAGCTCACCGCCACCGACACCCACGTCTGGTACACGGCCTTCGAGCTCCGGCGCATTCCCGTGAGCGCCGGGCCCGTGGAGCAGTTCTACGTGTCTCCGGAGGGTCGGATCGACTCGTTCGCCTTCGACGGCACCCACGCATACGTGGGCGAGAACAGCTTCACCCAGTCGCTCTGGCGGCTCCGGCTCTCGGACAAGGCGCGGGAGCTGCTCTCGCCCAGCCCCGCCGCGGGCTGGGACACGTACGCCCTCGCGGTGGATGCGGACTTCATGTACACGGCCTCCATCTATCGGTACCAGACGGATACGCCGCGCGCGTTCTATCGGGTCAAGAAGGATGGGTCCGCCCCTCGGGAGAAGCTGCTGGATGTGCCGGCGCAGGCCCGGAGCAACATGCTGCTGCACGGCGGCTTCCTGTACTTCTCCCAGGGCAGGACCCTGATGAAGGTCCCCAAGGACCAGCGCAATGCCACGCCCCAGCTCGTCATGGCGGACGTGAACATGGAGCGGATGTTCGTGCATGCAGGCCGCCTCTACTGGACCGACTGCTTCCTCCAGGAGATCCGCTCCGTTCCCTTCCCCCCCTGAAGCCCCGCCCTCGCGGCGAGGGCCTCCGCCTGTCGCTCGAGCGAGGGACTGTCAGCAGCCGCACGGTGGACTCGTGCGCGTCCGGGTCGGCCCGGTCCGGGCAGCAGCCCCTTGGGCAACCGCCGCCGCAGCTCGGCGTGCAAGGTGTCCCGGTCGAGCGGTCCCCGGTCCAGCGTCTCGGTCGCCTCGCGGGTGACGGGCTCCACCGCCTCCAGCGCGGACACCTTCGCCGCATTCACCGAGCTCATCGCCGGGCCGATGAAGGCACCCATCGACTTCTCGTCGGCCGGCAGCATCCCGGCCGCGAGGAGCTCGACATCCTCGGCCCGTACCACCACCGGGGCTCCCCGCATCGCCCGCATGCGGGCCAGCTCACGCCGCTCGAAGGCCTGGGTCCGCGTGTCCGCAGCCGCGTCCTTCAGGCGCGGCGCCAGGGCTGCCTGCGCCGCACCCGGTGGAAAGTCCGTCAGCCCCACCTCGCCCATGGCGGCCAGCAGCTCGCTCGTGCGGCGCCGCAGTCCGCTGCGACCCAGCCGGAAGGCGATGACCTGTCGGGACGTGACGGTCAGCTCGGGGCTCGTTGTCGGTTCTCGCATGACGCCGGCCGACTGTCGCCACGTGCCGAGGCGTGCGCCGATCTCTGCCTCCACCTGGTGCGCCGTGACCATGGCTCGGCGGTCGCCGCCGAGACGGCCCGCCTCTCCGTCATGCCGCTCGAGCGGGACGGCGGGCAGTCGCAGTTCATCGTGCACCCGCCGCCCACACCCGAGGGCGCGTCGCTGGAGTCCGTGCTGCGCTGGCTCGAGGAGAACCTCCACCAGGAGCTCTCCCTGCACGCCATCGCCCGGCGGGCCGCCATGAGTGTCCGCACGCTCAGCCGCCGCTTCCGGGAGCAGACCGGGACTACGCCCCTTCAGTGGCTGCTGAGGGCGCGCGTGCGCCGCGCCCAGCTCCTCCTCGAGACGACGAACCAGGCGGTGGAGCACGTCGCCGCCCATGTCGGCTTCGGCTCGGCCGCCGCCTTCCGGGAGCAGTTCCGCCGCATCGTCGCGACGAGCCCTCAGTCGTACCGCCGCGCCTTCCGAGGCGGCTCCACCGCCCGCGCGTCCGCTGGACGGTAGGCCTCCTGCTCTCGCGAGCCGCTCGGAGGGGCCCGAACCACTGGGCCCCTCTGTGTCTCCCACCCTCCTCGAGGCTACTGGAGCCAGAAGAGCTGCAGGTTGGCGGTGGGCGGGATGATGCCGCCGCAGTAGCCGCCGCCCTGGAGGTTCACCACCTGGGACGCGCTGCTGTAGGTGGCTGAGCCCGCGGCCTTGTATCCGAAGACCTGGAACTGGTCGGGCGCGATGCCGAAGGGCGTGCCCCGCAGATCCATGTTGGCGCGGCCCGTCTGGGACCAGGCGCCCACGCAGTCCCCCGCGTCTCCCAGGGCGGATGCATAGGCGTAGTTGGAGCCGAACCGCTTCCAGCCCTGGCTGGTGGAGAAGGTGGTGTCGGTCACCGTCAGCGTCAGGTCTCCCGGGTTGAAGCGCACTCGGGTGAACCACGTCTTCTGCCCACCCGCGGAGGTGTTGGGCCCCTGCCCGTAGTGCGAGTAGTTGGTGGTGCTCCCGGTGTTGGGCAGGTTCAGGTACTCGCGAGGCGTGCCCGCCATGTCATGGCAGTACACCTCCACGGTGCGGCTTCCGAGCGTCAGCGTGTAGTTGCCATCCGGCGCCGAGGGGTTCTGCGCGTGGAGCTCCGCGCAGCTCGCCGGCTGCCAGAAGAGCTGCAGGTTGGCGGTGGGCGGGATGATGCCGCCGCAGTAGCCGCCGCCCTGGAGGTCCACCACCTGGGACGCGCTGCTGTAGGTGGCCGAGCCCGCCGCCATGTACCCGAAGACCTGGAACTGGTCGGGCGCGATGCCGAAGGGCGTGCCCCGCAGGTCCACGTTGGCGCGGCCCGTCTGGGACCAGGCGTCCACGCAGTCCCCCGCGTCTCCCAGGGCGGATGCATAGGCGTAGTTGGAGCCGAACCGCTTCCAGCCCTGGCTGGTGGAGAAGGTGGTGTCGGTCACCGTCAGCGTCAGGTCTCCCGGGTTGAAGCGCACTCGGGTGAACCACGTCTTCTGCCCACCCGCGGAGGTGTTGGGCCCCTGCCCGTAGTGCGAGTAGTTGGTGGTGCTTCCGGTGTTGGGCAGGTTCAGGTACTCGCTAGGCGTGCCCGCCATGTCATGGCAGTACACCTCCACGGCGCGGCTTCCGAGCGTCAGCGTGTAGTTGCCATCCTGCGCCGAGGGGTCCTGCGCGTGGAGCTCCGCGCAGGAGCTGGCCGCGTGGCCGAGGCCGGGCAGCAGCAGCGAGGCCGAGGCGGCCAGCGCCATGCCGAGAGACTTCCAGGAGAGTGTGCCGAGCGTAGGGTTCGTCATGTCTGGGTTCCTTGGGGTGAGCCAGCGTCGTGCTGGCCTGGGCTCGGGCAGAGCAGCGAGCGTGCCAGCCGCCGCCGGCGCGCCCCTGCCTCGGAGGCCGCCCGGGGAGGCTCGGCGCCACCGGTTTCCTGACGCGCCAACGGGCCCGGCTTGCGCGCCAACGGGCCCGGCTTGCGCGTCAGCCGGGTGCGCCGAGGGCGGGGCCCTGGCGCGCCACGGGCCCACCGGCGGCGGTGTAGGATGGCTCGGGATGTTCGACGACGCGTCCACGCCCAGGCCCACCGCGGAGCGACCACCCCGCCGCCCCGAGGAGCCCTCGTTTCCGGTGCCCGGCTGGGAGCGCTACGAGCCGGTGCGCTTCCTCGGCCAGGGGGGCATGGGGCGCGTCTTCCTCGCGTTCGATCCGCGGCTGCGCCGCGCCGTGGCCCTGAAGTTCGTGCGCGGCGACGAGCCCGGGCTCGCCCGCCGCTTCCTCTCCGAGGGCCAGGCCCAGGCGCGGGTGGAGCACGAGCGGGTGTGCAAGGTGTACGAGGTGGGCGAAGTCCAGGGCCACCTCTACATCGCCATGCAGTACGTGGACGGAGTGCCCCTCACGGCGCTGGCGGGCCAGCTCACCCTCGAGCAGAAGGTGGTGCTCCTCCAACAGGCCGCCGAGGGCGTCCACGCCGCCCACCGCGCCGGCCTCATCCACCGGGACCTCAAGCCCGGCAACATCCTCGTGGAGCGCACGGCGGACCAGCGGCCGCGCGCCTACGTCATGGACTTCGGGCTCGCCCGGGACTGGACGGCGAAGGACACGGCCACCGGCACGGTGCTGGGCACGCCGCACTACATGGCCCCCGAGCAGGCCCGAGGCGAGGTGAGCCAGCTCGATGGGCGCGCGGATGTCTACAGCCTGGGCGCCACGCTCTACTTCCTGCTGACGGGCCAGCCGCCCCTCCCGGGCCACAATGGCCTCGAGGTGCTCGGCCGCATCGCCACCGAGGAGCCTCGCCCTCCACGCGCCCTGGCTCCGGACGTGCCGGCGGAGCTGGAGGCCATAGTCCTCAAGTGCCTGGAGAAGGAGCGCTCAGCTCGCTACGACTCGGCGCTCGCGCTGGCGGAGGAGCTCGGGCGCTTCCTGGCGGGAGCGCCGGTGCGGGCGCGCTCGGCGGGCGCGGGCTATCGGCTGCGCAAGCGGTTGCGTGGGCACTGGCGGGGGGTGGCCGTGACGGCCGGCGTGCTGGTGCTGCTGGGGCTCGCCGGGGGCCAGCTCTTCCGGGCTCGCCAGGAGGCGCTCCGCCGCGAGCAGCTGGCGCGCCAGTTCAGCGCCCTGGCCGATGGGCTGGAGGCCCGCGCCCGCGCGTCCGCCCTCGCGCGGCTGCATGACACGAGCGCCGAGCGCCAGTCCCTGAAGGCCACCCTCGAGGAGATAGAGGCCGCGATGCGACGGGAAGGAGCGCTGGCGCTCGGCCCCGGCAACCAGGCGCTGGGGCGAGGGTGGCTGAGCCTGGGCGCTCCCCGCCTCGCCCACGAGCGCCTGCGGGACGCGTGGCAGTATGGCTCGCGAGAGCCCCAGGGCGCCTTCGCGATGGCCCTGGCGCTGGGGAGGCTCTACCAGGCAGAGCTCCTGGCCGCCGAGGAGCTCCGCTCCCGACTGCGAGAGCCTCGCCGCCGCGAGCTGGCCCGCCTCTACCGCGAGCCGGCGCTGAGCTGGCTGCGGCGGAGCCAGGGCGCCTCGGTGCCTTCCCCCGAGTACGTGGCGGCGCTGGAGGCCTTCCTCGAGGAGCGCTTCGAGGAGGCCCTGGCCCGGCTCGACGCGCTCGGGGAGCGGCTGCCCGGCTTCTTCGAGGCTCCCCAGCTGCGGGGGGATGTCCACCTGGCGCGCGCCTCCCACCGCTGGGCGCGGGATGAGCGCCCACAGGCCCGCGCGGAGCTCGAGTCCGCTCGCCAGGCCTATGCCCGCGCCGCTGCCCTGGGTGAGAGCGCCCCCGAGCTGCACCGGGCCCAGGCCTGGGTCGAACTGGTGGCGCTGCGGCTCGAGCCCCTGGAGCCGCGGGCGCTCCAGGCTCATGTCTCCCGCGCGCTCGAGGCGCTCGCGCGCGCGCTCGTGGCGGCGCCTCGGGACTACGAGTCATGGGTGCTCCAGGCCCAGCTCTACCGCCACCTCGCCGAGTCGCTGGCGCCTGGCGAGGAGGACATCGAACCGCTCCTGCGCAAGGCCGTCGAGGCCGCGCAGCGGGCCGTGGCCTTCGAGTCCGCCCGGCTCGAAGCCCGGCGCGAGCTGGGCCTCATCTTCCTCCAGTGGGCGCGCTACCGGCAGGACCGGAGCCTGGATCCGCGCGAGCAGCTCCTCCAGGCCCGCGACGCCCTCGAGAGCCTGGGCCCGCGCGACGAGCCCTATGAGTTCCACACCCGCCGGGGCCAGCTGCTCGAGGTGGAGGGCGATGCCGCGGAGCAGCGCGGCCAGGATGAGCTCCCCCACCGAGACGGGGCCATCGAGTCCTACCTCGCCGCGGCCACCGCCGACGGCCAGGAGCCCGAGGCCTGGCGCGAGCTGGGGAGCGCCTACCTGGCGCGGGCGTCCTCCCCGCGCGCGGTGGCGCCAGAGGGCGATCTGCGCCAGGCCCAGCAGGCCTTGGAGAAGGCACGCGCGCTGGCGCCTCGGGATGCGGTGCGCTCCGGGCACGAGGGGCGGCTCCACGCGCTGCGAGCCCGGCTCCTGCGCAACCTCGGGGCGGATCCGCGCCCGGAGTGGGAGGCGGCCCTCGCGCTCTACCGGCAGGGGCAGGAGCTGTCGCCCGGGCTCTCGCAGCTGGCCCGCGGCGAGGGGCTGGCGCTGGTGGCGTTGGCGCGGGAGGCCTGGGAGCGGGGCGAGGAGCCCTTCCCCCTGCTGGCCCGAGCCCAGGCGGTCCTCGAGCGCGCCGTGGCGCAGGCGCCGGGGCAGGGCCTGGAGCTCCACTTCCTTGCCGAGGCGCATGCCCAGCGCGCCGCGTACCGGCTCGCCTGGGGAGAGCCGCCCGGCTCCGAGGCGCAAGAGGCCCTGCGCCTCGCGCGTGAGGCCATCGCGCGGCTGCCGGGCGACGCGCGCCCCTGGGCGACCGCGGGCCGCGCCCACCAGCTCCTGGCGGCCTTCGAGCTGACGCGGCAGCGGGAGCCGCGCCCGGCCCTGACGGAGGCGGACAAGGCCCTGCGCCAGGCGCTCGAGCGCAATCCCCGGAGCGCGGAGGCCTGGCGCTCCCTGGCGGAGACGCGCGCGGTGAGCGCTCGCTTCAGCGCCCTCCAGGGGCGGGCCCGGCGCGAGGACTTCGAGCAGGCCGCCCAGGCCTGGAGAGAGGCCCTGGCGCTGAGCTCGCAGCCGCTGGAGGACCGGCTGGCCCTGGCCGCCTTCCACCGGGACCAGGCCACGTGGGAGCAGCGCACGGGGCGCAACCCAAAGCCGACGCTCCGGCGCGGGCTGGCGCTGGCCGACGAGGTGCTGGCCTCCCGGCCCGAGTGGGCGGAGGCCCGGCTCGTGCGTGCGCTCCTGCGGGTGGCGCTGGGGCAGGAGCCGCTCCGCCAGGGCGAGCACCCCGCCGCGTGGAGGCAGGCCGAGGAGGAGCGCCGCGCCATCCTCGCGGCCCACCCGAACCTGCGGCGCGCCTGGAGCCTGCCCGAGGAGGAGCCCAGGCCACGAGGGATGGACGAAATGCCCGGAGCCAATGGGGGCGGCACCGAGGGCCCGCGGGGACCGAGCCCATGAGCGTGGGCGCGGCCCCGGTGGCTCACGGCGCGTCCTCGGCGAGCCTCAGCTCGCGCACGCGGCGCTGGAGCGCGCGCTTGGACACCTCGAGGCGGTGCGCCATCGCGTCCAGGTCGCCTCGGCAGTCGTGGAAGCACTGGGAGATCTCCTCCGCGCTGAGCTCCTTCACGGTGCGGACGCGGGGGCTCCTGCTCATCAGGTTGTAGATGGAGCCGCGGGTGATGCCGAGCGCGTCGGCGGCCGCCTGCATGTCCCAGGCGTGCTCCCGCAGCGCCGCGAGCAGCTCCGGCTCCTTCACCTCGGAGGGCTTGCGGCGCGAGGCGGGCTCCGGCCCGGGCTGGCTCGGCGCCGGGG
This sequence comes from Hyalangium gracile, assembly GCF_020103725.1. Taxonomy (NCBI): domain Bacteria; kingdom Pseudomonadati; phylum Myxococcota; class Myxococcia; order Myxococcales; family Archangiaceae; genus Hyalangium; species Hyalangium gracile. The sequence continues at coordinate 475,835 of NZ_JAHXBG010000004.1, forward strand.
GTGGCGGCCCGGTGCGCCAGGCGGGCTCGGGTGGCGCGACGGCGCCCAGCTCGCGCTCGAGCGACGCATCCACCTGCAGGCGCGCCTGGCCCCGGCCGCTGATGACGAGCTGGCGCGCCACGTTGCGCAGCTGGCGGATGTTGCCGGGCCAGGGGTGGCGGACCAGGCGCGCGGCGAGCGGCGCGGGCAGCCACGGCTCCGCGTACGCGTCCTCGGGCGACAGGCGCCACGCCTCCCCGAGCACCTCCAGCTCCTGGCGGGCGAAGTGGTGGAAGAGCGGGCCGATGTCCTCGCGGCGCTCGCGCAGCGGGGGCAGCCGGATTTCATAGCCCGCCAGCCGGTGGAGCAGCGGGGCCTTGAAGCGCCCCTGCTGGATGTGCTCCTCCAGGTGCGCATCCGTGGCGGCCACCAGGCGCACGTCCACGCGCACCGGCGTGCGCCCACCCACCGGGTACAGCTCCCCGCTCTCCAGCACGCGCAGCAACATGCCCTGCACCTCGGAGGGCGCCTCGCCCACCTCATCGAGGAAGAGCGTGCCTCCATGGGCCGCGCGGAAGAGGCCCTCGCGGGACTGGGTGGCGCCCGTGTAGGCCCCGCGCTCCGCGCCGAAGAGCTCGGCGGTGGCCAGCTCCCGGGAGAGGGCGCCCAGGTTCACGCTCACGAAGGGGCCCGAGCGCCGGGGACTGCGCAGGTGGAGGGCGCGCGCCACCAGCTCCTTGCCCGTCCCGGTCTCCCCGCGGAGGAGCACGGACACGTCCAGGTCCGCCACCTGCTCCACCTGCCTGCGCACGCGCAGCATGGAGGGGCTCTGGCCCACCATCCCCAGCGACTCCGAGCCGCCCTCCGCCTCGGGGGGGACGAGCCGGTGCAGGAGCACCACCACGCGCGCGGCCAGCTCGAGGGGCACGCCCGCCTCCAGCGCCTCGGGGCCGAACTCCCAGGTGCCGCGCAGCGGCTGGCCCGCCACCACCGGAGTGCCCCCTTCCTCCACCACCAGCCGCACCACGCCGCCGGGGCCCGGGGTGAAGCGCAGGGGCCTGCGGCTCAGGAACGGGTCATCCAGCGGCTGGCCCAGGGCGCTGCCGGGGCGCGTGAAGCGGGGGGCGTTGCGAGACAGCGCCACCTCCTGTCCCGTCGCGAGCGCCTCGAGCAGCAGCCGCTCCCCCACCCGGTGGGCGCGGGGATGGGAGACGATGGTCAGCGCCGGGACGGGGCCAGGGGCCGGCGCCTCTCGTCCGCGAAGGGGACCGGCGGCGGTGGACACATCGGCCGTGGTGCTCTCTGCCATAGGGATGCCCGAACCCGTGCGAGGAGTTCGCATTCTACCTCAGGCGCCGGAGCACCGGGCCCAGGCCCCGTCACGCCTCCTCGGGGACGTCAGGAGGACTTCTGGATGGGGAGCTCGAGCGTGGCCGTGGCGCCCTTGCCCAGCCCTTCGCTCTCCAGCAGCAGGCGCCCTCCCATCGCCTGCGCCGCCAGCGCGCTCGAGTGCAGGCCAAAGCCATGGCCCTCCTTGCGCGTGGTGAAGCCGTGCGCGAAGAGCTGCCTGCGGACGTCTGGCGTGAAGCCCCTGCCGCTGTCCACCACCTGGATGCGGACCAGGTTCCCCTGGGGCAGCTCCAGCCGCACGCACAGCGTCCGCTGCCCCTCGGGGGCGTCGTCCATGGCGTACTTCGCGTTGCTGATGAGGTTGATGAGGATCTGCAGCACCTTGTGCTTGTCCACCCGCACCCGGGGCAGCGAGGCGAACTCGCGCTGCACGGACACGCCGTGGCGCTGCAGCGCGGCCAGCTGGAAGCGCAGGCTGTCCTCGATGAGCTGGGCCAGGTCCCACTCGTCGAGGATGAGCGACGTCTTGGCGTAGTCCTGCTGCACCCGGACGATGGCGTGGATGTGCTCGATGTGCAGGCCCATCTCGTACATGTTCATCCGCAGCTGTGTCCGCTCGTTGAGCAGCTCGTCGGTGAGCGCCGCGAAGTAGCCCGGCAGGACGCGGCCTCGCGGGTCCTTCGTCAGGAAGCTCACCAGATCATCCCCGTGCTCCTTGAGCATGGAGGCCAGCTGCGCCGCCCGGTCGATGCGCGACGTGGCCACCACGGCGCGCATCTGCTCCAGGTTGATGACCGCGCTGGTGAGCACGTTGCCGACGTTGTGCAGCACGTTGGAGGCGATCTCCGCCATGCCCGCCGCCCGCGCCGTGTCCACCAGCTGGGTCTGCGCCTGCTTGAGCTCGCGCGTGCGCTCCTCCACGCGCCGCTCCAGCTCGTCGTTGGCGCCGCGCAGGGCGGTCTCGGCGCGCTGCACCTCGGCGTACAGCCGCGCGTTCTCGATGGAGATGGCCGCCTGCGAGGCGAGCTGCGTCAGCAGCGCGATGCGGCCCGGGGTGAACGCCCCGGAGGCCAGCCTGTTCTCCAGGTACATCACCCCCGACAGCGACTCCTGGCGCAGCAGCGGCAGGCAGAGCACGGACCGGGCGCCGCTGTGCTCGAGGTAGGGATCGGCCGAGAACGGATGGGGCTCCGCCGCGTCGCCGATGAGCACATGCTCATGCGTGCGCCGGACGTAGGAGATGATCGTCCAGGGCAGGGCGGCCTCGGCCCCCCCCGGAGGCGCCTGCTCGCCGCCCGAGGCGCTCCGCGTGTCGGCCACGGCCACGAGCTTGTCCCCGCGCGGCAGCAGCAGCGCCCCATGCTGGGCTCCCGCGCTCTCGGTGGCCACCCGCATGAGCGTGGACACCAGCCGCTCCAGGACGATCTCGCTGGAGACGGCCTGCTGGGCCTTCACCACGGCGAGCGCGTCGAGCTCGCGGGACTCCGAGGTGGTGGTGCTGGTGACGGCGCTCGAGGGCGCCACCGAAGTCACCAGGGCCGGCCACAGGGCGTCCAGCTGCTTGACCTTGCCCTGCGCTCCCCACCGCGCGTACGCCTCCCGGGCCTGGCGCGCGTAGGACTCGGCGATGAAGGGGGCCTGCCGCTTGCGGTAGAAGCTCGCCGCCAGCTCGCACACGAGGGCCACGTGCTGGATGAAGCCGTGCTCGCGCGCCAGCCGCAGGGCCTCCTCGTACGCGGGCAGCACCTCCTCCAGGCGGCCCCGGAGCCGGGCCAGCTCCGCGAACACCAGCCGCTCGAGCGCGCGGAACGTCTCCGGGCAGTTGCCCGCCCACTCCTCGAGCTGTCGCCAGTGCTCCTCCGCCGTCTCGAGGTAGCGCCGCCGCTCCGCCTCCGCCGCCCCCTCGCAGCAGGCGATCAAGGTGAGGGCGCGGAAGAGGTGGTAGTCCAGGAGCGGGATGATGCCGATGAAGGACCAGATGAGCGCCGCCGCCTTGTCCCCCGCCGCCCGGGCCTCCGCGTAGGCGCCACACATGAAGCGCGCCTGCATCTTGGCGAGCCAGTACTGGCACACCATGCTGCTCATGTGGGCCGGCGTCAGCCCGTCCTCGAAGGCCTCCTCGTCGAAGCCCTCTCCGTCCAGCGTGCCGAACGTGAGCGAGCGGCCCCGCAGCTGCTGCACGTAGCGCATGACGATGAGGGTGGTCTCCATCACCCCCACGAAGCCCGTCTTGCGCATGAAGTCCACCCGGGAGAGGGCGTCCTCGTAGACGTCGTCCAGGCCGTGGCCCATGGCCAGCCGGTTCCAGACGAGGTGGCCGACGATGTAGCAGGCGAACAGGTAGTTGTTCGTCTGCAGCGCGTGCTGGAAGCCGCTCAGGGCGTGCTCGTGCGCGACGGCCAGGGGCCGGCACCAGTAGCTGATCATCTCCAGGTTGAAGAGCGCCCGGGTCCGCTCGTGGTTCAGGTTGTAGCGCTCGACGAGCGCGCAGGCGAGCACGCCATAGGCGTGGGCCTCCTGGTAGCTCTTGAAGAACTTCCCGAGCAGCACTCCGAGCGAGCTGTACCCGATGACCGACTCGTGGGTGTTGCCGTAGCGCAGGCTCAGGGAGACCATCCGGCAGACATGCAGGACGAGCAGGTTGTTGTCGGTGAAGTAGGCCGAGGGGAACATGCGCGCCAGCACGCTCATCACCGGCTTCATGTCCGCGTCCGTCATCAGCGGCAGCTCGACGAGGCTCTCGATGGAGCGCCCCCCCAGCAGGGCCTGAAGCTCCGCGCGCGCCGCCGCGGCCTCCTCCCAGGTGGGGTGCGGATCCATGGGCATGCCCAGCAGGGCCAGGCACTCCAGCAGGCAGGTGACGGAGGCCTCAATCTCCCCGGAGATGAGGTGCAGCTCGTGCATCAGGCCGTAGGCGGCGGCGATGTCCGTCCGGCTCCGGGCCCGGGTGCGGAGCCCCTCCAGCAGCCGGCGGGCCTCGGCGGCGTTGCCGTTCATCAGCTCGCTGCTGGCGCGATCGAGCTGCACCTTGAAGGCCAGCGCGTAGTCCGTCTCCCAGGCCTCGCCCGGGATGAGCTGGAAGGCCATCGACAGGTAGGTGGCGGCCGAGTCGTGCGCGCTCGAGGCCCGGGCCCGCCGGCCCGCCTCGGCGTTCAGGCGCGCCAGGCGGTGGCGCTCCTCCGGGCTGGTGATGAGCTCCACGCCGGTGTTGAGCTGGCTGACGAGCTCGAAGAGCTGCTCGCGCACCTCCTCCGGCGACAGGCTCTCCAGCAGCAGCCGCCCGATGCGCAGGTGGATGGCCTTGCGCGCTCCCTCGGGGATGAGGGCATGCGCCGCCTGCTGGATCCTGTCATGCAGGAACCGGTACCGCTCCGAGGCGCTGCGCACCACCAGCCCCTCCTGGAGCGCCGGCTCGAGGCCCTGCTCCGCCTCGCCCACGTCCATGCCGGCGATGATGGCCAGCATCCCCAGCGAGAAGCTGTTGCCCACGCACGCCGCCAGGGTGAGCAGGTGCTGGGTGCTCGCGGGCAGCTGGTGCAGGTTGCGAGCCATGAAGTCGACGATGTTGTCGGAGTACCCCCTGGCGCGGACGCCCTCCGCATCCCACCGCCACCCCCCGCCGGGCGCGCGGCTGAGGAGCCCATCGTGGTGCAGCGCCAGCATCAGCTGGAGCAGGAAGAACGGGTTGCCCCCTGTCTTCGCGTACACCTGCTCCGAGAGCGGAGCGGTGAGCTCCGCCTTCGCGCCCGGCAGCGCGTCGGCCACCAGGTGCTGGAGCTGCTCCAGGCTCAGCGGCTCGAGCTGGAGGTCCGTCACCCGCGTCTTCGCCTTGCGCACCTCCGCCAGCGTCATCGTCAGCGGGTGCGAGGGGCTCACCTCGTTGTCGCGGTAGGCGCCGATCCACAGCGTCGGCGGCGCCGCCTCCTCGGTGAGCAGGGACTGCAGGAGCCGGAGGCTGGCCAGGTCCGCCCACTGGAGATCATCCAGGAACACCACCAGCGGGTGCTCGGCGGTGGCGAAGACGCCGAGGAACTGGAGGAAGGCCTGGTTGAAGCGGTGCTGCGCCTCGGCGGGCGGCAGCTCGGGGACGGCCGGCTGCGGCCCCATGAGGAGCCCCAGCTGCGGCACCAGGTCCACCAGCACCTGGCCGTTGCCCTGGAGGGCCTCTCGCAGGCGCTCGCGCCACCGGGCGACCTCCTCGTCGGTGCCCGCCAGCAGCTGCTGCCCCAGCCCCCGCAGGGCCTGGGCCAGGGTGGCGTAGGGCACGTCTCGCTGGAGCTGGTCGAACTTGCCGCTCAGGAAGAAGCCCCGCCGCTGGACGACGGGCTTGTGCAGCTCGTGCACCACCGACGACTTGCCGATGCCGGAGTAGCCGCGCACCAGCATGAGCTCGGGCCGGCCTCCGCTGGCGATGCGCTCGAAGCCCTGGAGCAGGGTGGCGACGTGGGCGTCGCGCCCGTAGAGCCGCTGGGGGAGCTGGAAGCGGCTGGGGAGGTCCCGCTTGCCCAGCACGAAGACGTCGAGGGTGCCCCGGCGCAGGCCCTCCGCGCACTCCGCCAGGTCGTGCCTCAGCCCCTCCGCGCTCTGGTAGCGCTCCTCGGCGACCTTGGCCAGGCACCGCATGACGATGGCGGACAGCACCGGCGGGATGCTGGAGATGAGCTCGTGCGGCGGCCGGGGCTGCTGGGCCATGTGCGCGTGGAACCACTCGAGCGCGTCCCTCCCCTGGAACGGCCGCACTCCCGTGAGCAGCTCGTAGAACGTCACGCCCAGCGAGTAGAAGTCCGTGCGGTAGTCCAGCGCGCGGTTCATCCGCCCGGTCTGCTCCGGGGACATGTAGGCCAGCGTTCCCTCGATGAGGTGCGTCGGCGCCGCGTCCACATGCTCGGTGCGCTGGAGCGTGGCGGCGCCAAAGTCGATGATGCGCGGCTCGCCCAGCGGCGTGATGATGATGTTCGAGGGCTTGATGTCCTTGTGGATGACGCCCCGCAGGTGGATCTCCGCCAGCGTGGCGGCCAGCGAGACGGCCAGCTCGAGGAAGCGCTCGAGCCCGAAGGGGGAGCCCACCGCCTCGGAGAGGGGCACCCCCTGGACCTCCTCGAGGATCAGCACGGGCCTGTCGTGGATGCGCTCGCAGCCATGGGGCCGGGTGACACCGCGCACGCCCTGGAGCCGCTGCAGGATGCCGTGCTCCCGGCGGTACCGCTCGTCCTCGCGGGAGCCCACCACGGGGCCCACCGGCGTCTTGATGATGACCGGTGCGCCATCCTCCTCGCGCACCGCCTGGAACAGCATGTTCGAGCCATTGACGCGGACCGGACGATGGATCGTGTAACCCGGGAGCTTCAACATGGGGTGGAGTCCACCGCCAGGGCCACGTTCACGCAAGGCCCCGGGGACGGCCTCAGAAGAGCACGCGCTGGACTCCCGCCGCCTGGAAGATGTAGTCGCGCGAGGCCTCGAGCGCGGCGCGCAGCTGCGGCCAGTTCACGTCCACCAGGGCGCCCCGCCACTTGCGGATCCTCCCCGCGACGATGACCGTGTCCACGTTGCCGCGCTCCATCAACGTCACCACGGCGCCCGGCACGTTGTTGAGCGGGGCCACGTTGATGTCGTCCGCGCGCAGCATGATGATGTCCGCCTCCTTGCCCGGCGTCAGCGTGCCGACCTTGTGGCCGAGGCGGGCCACCCGGGCCCCCTCCACCGTGGCGAAGCGGATGACGTCGCGGCTGGTGAGCAGCTCGGGCAGGTTCGTCTCGCCGTTCAGCGCCCGCTCGTTGATGAGCGCCCGCTGGAGCGTGAAGGTGCTCCGCATCTGGGTGAAGAAGTCCGCCGTCAGCGTGCACTCGACATCCGTGCTGAGCGAGGGCTGCACGCCGTGGTTGAGCGCGGCCTGGATGGGCGGCATGCCGTGCCGCATCGTCATCTCGATGGGCACCGCCAGCGAGAGCGTCACGCCCGACTGGGCGATCGCCTGCCACGAGCCCTCGGAGATGCGCGTGGCGTGGATGAACTCGATGTCCGGGCCGAGCAGGCCCTCGCTCGCCAGCTGCTCCACGAGCGTCTCCTGGCCCAGGCTGCCGACGAGGTGGGAGACGATGTGCAGGCCGTTCTGCCGCGCCAGGGCCCAGTAGGTCCGGAAGGCGGGATCGAACACCTCTCCGCCCATGGCCAGCGTCAGGAGCTGATCCGTCGAGGAGAAGTACTGCCTGCGGAGCCGCTGGAGATCATTCGGGAAGATGTTGCCGGGGCCCACGCCCGGTGAGTACACGAAGACCGAGCGGCGGCCCGCGGCCTGGAGCCCGCGGATGACGGCGTCGGTGTGCTCCGGCGTGTGGCCCACCTGCGAGGTATCCACGACGGTCGTCACGCCCGCGTCCAGCTGGCTGAGCGAGGCGATGAGCTCGGCGATGAAGGCGTCCTGCGGACGGTAGACGGGCGTAATCTTGGTGTGGATGTAGTCCAGGTAGTTCTTCTCGCCGTGCGGCAGCCCGTCGTTGGACAGCAGGCCGTCCGACAGGAAGCTGCGCAGCGCGGTCTGGTACTGGTGGTGATGGGTGTCGACGAACCCCGGCATGACGATCATCCCGGAGGCGTTGATGACAATGGCACCCAGGGCGTTCAGGTTGGGCCCCACCGCGATGATCTTCTTGCCCTCGATGAGCACGTCCCCGCAGGCGAAGTCGCCCACGTTCGGATCCATGCTGAGCACCGCGCCGCCCTTCAGCAGGTAGCGCACGTTCAGCGAGCCGGTGTCCACGGGCAGGCCCGTGGGCCCGGTTCCGCTCTCGGGCGATACGCCGCCCGTCCCAGGCGCTGCCACCGCCGGTGTGGGCGCGGAAGAGGCTGCCACGGCTCCGAGGGCGGAAGCGCCTACCGCGAGAAGCTCGCGCCGGGAGGTACCTGGCTTCGGTGACGCGCCGTCATGCGGCGAGTGGTTCCCACAGAGCACCTGACACATGTCTCGTTTCTCCCTCTGGATTCACCAGAACCCTGGTTGCGCTACGTCTCCCGATGCACTCTCGATGAGCCCCTTGGAGCGCGCGGAGGATAACGCGCGGCGCAACACAGCGTCGAGGGAGCACCGGTCCGGTGGGAGCCGGGGTCACCTCCGACCCTCGAGGTCTGATCTCTCGGAGGTCGGTGTGGTTGTGAGGCATGAGCACGTCACGCGCGCTCACCGTCGCCTCGGGCGTGGGGTGGCTGGCCACAGCCAGGGTGGCGGAGTGGCCCTGCTCGCGGCGCCCAGGCTGTGGCCCGTCACGGTGAGCGTGACGCCCTGCCATCCCAGACGCCCGGAACGCGACCCCTCGCTGGAGCCTCGTCCCGGCGGACCCGATGCATTCTGGAGACAGGCGACGGAACTGGAGATGAAGCGGCTCACATGAATCGTGTGAACCGCTTCACATGGGGCGCTCGCCTCAGAGCTCCTTGAAGATGAGCAGGCCTCGCGAGGAGTCCACCCCGTACACGTAGCCATCTCCTGGGATGCGGATGCCGATGAGCCCATCGAAGACGCTCTCGGTCCGGTGCGGGTCCGTCTCGCGGACGGTGTTGTAGTGAGCCACCTGCCTGGGGCGCGTGGGGTTGGACACGTCCAGCACGCGCAGGCCGTCCTGGTACCAGGCGATGTAGAGCAGGTTGCCGCGCAGGAGGAGGTTGTGAATGGAGGTGAAGGGCCGGTGCGTGCGGAACTCGCCAATCTTCACGATGCGCTCGGGGCGGGTGACGTCGAGCACGCGCAGGTGGGAGTAGTTGTACTCACCGCCCTCGAAGGCGATGGTGAGCCCGGCGAAGGTGCCCACCGCGCTGTGGTGCGCGAAGCTGAAGTCCGGCCGGAGGTACGTGCCCAGCACTCGCACGTTGTCCAGGTCGGTGACGTCCAGGACGAAGTAGCCACCGTAGGAATTGCTGACATAGAGGCGCCCTCCGTAGACGAAGGAGTCGTGCGCCCCACCCAGGGAGGCATCGTCGGGCAGGGAGATGACGGTGCGCGGCTGGGGATCCAGCGGCTGGGAGATGTCATGCACGTGCGTGCCGCTGGAGGTGGCCATGGAGTAGAGCCGGTCTCCGTCGACGAGCACCGTGTGGGTGCCGTAGCTGCTCCCCGTCGTGAGGCTGCGCACGAACTGGGGCTCCGCGGGGTTGGAGATGTCGTAGACGATCGTCCCTGCCTTGTTGCTGGCCACATAGAGCGCGTCGCCCTTGGCCCAGACGCCATTCCAGTAGGTGTCCCCGGGCGGGGAGAGGGTCTTCTTGAGCACGGGGTTTCGAGGGTCGCTCACGTCGAAGACGGAGAGCCCACCGACGCGCACCTGGTGCGGAATGGAGACGACGTAGGCATGCCCCTTGGTGACGTAGATGTCCACGGGCAGGCCCACGGGCGTGTAGCCCTCCGAGACGAGCTCGAGGTTACCGGAGGACTCGGGCTCTCCGCCCCAGCTGGAGACGCGATGGCCCTCGAAGGTGCCCGACTGGATGAGCCGCGTCCGCGAGCAGTGCGCGTAGCAGCCGGTGATGATGTCGGCGCCTTTCTTCTGGCAGCCCGCCAGCGCGACGGTGGTGCCATTGCGAGGCTGGTAGCCACGGACGAAGAAGCGGCCTTCCCCCGTGTCGCGCAGGGTGAGGGGCTCGAAGAACATGGTGCCGCCGTCTTCCTGGAACAGGACGCCCGCGCTGCCGAAGGCGACGCTGCCCCCAGCCTGTGGAGGCCGCGAGTCCCGGAGGGGGAAATGGTAGATGGCCCCGTTGGGCAGGTCCGAGAGCGTCTCCCGGTTGCACTGGGAGAGATCGAAGCGGGACATCTCCTGGCAGACCTGGACGCCGCCGTCCCCTCTATCGAAGGTGCAGGGCGCGAAGCTGCCCTGGTCCAGGAAGTCCCCGCGCTCCTCGAGCTCGGTGTAGGTGCCATCCCAGACATAGGGCCCCGCGTCGGGCGTGCCGGCGTCGGCGGGCGGTGTGTCGGGTGAGTCGTCACAGCCTGAGAGCAGCAGCGACAGCAGGGCGCTGGCGGACACCAGCACTCGGAGCGGCATGGCCATGGAGCACTTCCCGGGAAATCGCTACGTGGAGGCGTTGGCGCTCCATGAGGATACCGTTGCACCTGCAACGCGTCGAACAAGAGAGCGAGAGCGCACCCTGACGCAGCGCTCCAGGTGAATGCCCGAAGGCAGCTTCCTGGACGCCTGGCGAGGGATCGCCAGCACACTAGCGGACACCCGCCAGATCGTTTGATGGCGCGCCTGTCCCACCTTGCATATTGGACCTCCAAGCAGACCCATTCCGTCCCTGGAGAGAGCTCCATGCGCACCTTGTCGATGGCCATCCTCGCTGCCGCCCTGCTGTCGGGCTGCAGCAGCAAGAACACCACCCCCCCGGAGGACACGCCGCAGCCCCCCGTCACGGAGCAGCCGCCCGAGGAGCCGCTTCCCAGTGGCCCCCCTGTCCAGACGGGCCCGCCCAACGTGCCCGAGTTCCAGCCGGCCTTCCCGGGCCAGACGCGCGTCCCAGCCATCCAGACGAAGACGGCCTTGCAGGTGACGGAGATCGCCACGGGCTTCAGGAATCCCTGGGCCATCGCCTTCCTGCCCGACGGGCGCATGCTGGTGACGGAGAAGCCCACCGGCTCGCTCTACATCGTCACGCCCCAGGGGCAGAAGTCTCCCGCCGTGGCGGGCCTGCCGCCCGTGGACGGCCGTGGACAGGGCGGTCTGCTCGACGTGGAGGTGGGCCCCGACTACGCCCAGAGCGGCCTCATCTACTGGACCTATTACGAGCCGCGCCAGGGCGGCAATGGCCTGGCGGTGGCCCGCGCGAAGCTCGTGGACGGCGCGCAGCCGCGCGTGGAGGGCCTGCAGATCATCTTCCGGATGATGCCCACGATGGAGTCGACCCTGCACGCCGGAGGGCGGCTGGTGTTCACCCCGGACGGCAAGCTGTTCGTCACGCTCGGTGAGCGCTCCATCCTCCCGGGCCGGGTGCAGGCGCGCGATGTGAAGAGCCACTTCGGCAAGGTGGTCCGCATCAACCCCGACGGCTCGGTGCCCCAGGACAACCCGTACCTGAGCACCGAGGGCGCCAAGCCGGAGATCTGGTCGGTGGGGCACCGCAACATCCTGTCCGCGGCGCTGGACCGGCAGAACCGGCTGTGGACGGTGGAGATGGGGCCGCGCGGGGGAGACGAGCTCAACCGCCCCGAGGCGGGCAAGGACTACGGCTGGCCCACCATCGGCTATGGCGAGGAGTACTCGGGCGCGCCCATCCACGAGAACACGCAGGGCGCGGGCATGGAGCAGCCCGTGTACTACTGGGATCCGGTCATCTCTCCCTCGGGGATGACCATCTACACCGGGGAGCTGTTCCCCGAGTGGCGCGACAACGTCTTCATCGGAGGCCTGTCCAGCCAGGCGCTGGTGCGGCTGATGATGAGGAATGACCGGGTGGTGGGCGAGGAGCGGCTGCTCACGAACCTGGGCGCGCGCATCCGCGAGGTGGTGCAGGGCCCCGAGGGGGCGCTCTACCTGCTCACCGACGACACCAACGGCAAGCTGCTCAAGCTCACCCCGCGCTGAGCCGAGGGTAGCGCTCCTGGCGCTGAACGGTGCCCGGCTGCCGGCGGCTGGGGCTCGAGGCCGGCCCACCGGCACCTCCTCCAGCGACTTCTCCGTCCACCGCCACCCGCCACCTGAGTCATGTGTCCCTGGTGGCAGAAATTGGTGAGGCCCGCGGAGCAGCACTACAGTCGCACTGCCAGTGTGAGTCCGTGCAGGCATTCACTGACAGCCTTCATGCCGGGAGAAGAGATGATGCAGCCCTCGAAGTGGTGGACCTCTCGCTTGCAGGGAGGTTCCGCCAGCCCTCCGCGTCTGCCTCGCTCATTGCTTCTGGGGCTCCTCTGCTCCGCCTTGATGGGCTGCGGTCAATCCATCTCCGAGCCCTCGAGCGGAGCTGCCACACCGTGGCAGACCCTCTCGAGCCGCTCCACAACCGCCCCCGAAGGGCAATGGAGCCCGACAGGAAGCATGGCTGCTGGACGGCTCCTGCACGTCTCCGCGCTCCTGCCCGATGGCCGCCTCCTCGTCGCTGGCGGTTACAACCGTTCCGCGGAGCTCTACAACCCAGCGACCGGCACCTGGAGCCGCACCGCGGACAGCCTCAACACGCGCCGCTCGGCCACCGCCACCCTGCTGCCCAACGGCCGCGTGCTCTTCGCGGGCCGAGGTGGCGCCGAGTGGGACAGCGGTATCAGCTCGGAGGTGTATGACGCTGCCAGCGGCGCCTGGACAGCAACGGGGGGGATGGTGGCGCCGCGCCTCTTCCACACCGCCACCCTGCTGCCAGACGGCCGCGTCCTCGTCACGGGTGGCGCGAGTGCCGAGTATGGCGGAGCCGTGCTGAGCACGGCTGAAGTCTTTGATCCCACCACCGGCACCTGGGCCGCGACAGCGCCCATGCGCTCGCCTCGGCGCAACCACTCCGCCACCCTGCTGAGCAACGGGCAGGTGCTCGTGGTGGGCGGCTCCGGTGCCAGCGGCCAGCCGCAGAACACGGCCGAGCTCTATGACGCGAACACCGGCACCTGGAGCCCGGCGGGCACTCTGTCGGTGGGGCGCGCCTACCACTCCGCCACCTCGCTGCCGAACGGCATGGTGCTCGTGGTGGGCGGCGGCGGCTCCGAGCAGGCGGGCAGCGCCTCCGCGGAGCTGTTCCACCCGCCGACAGGCTCCTGGACGATGACCGCCAGCATGGCCAGGCCTCGTCGCTCTCACTCCGCCACCCTGCTGCCCAACGGCCGAGTGCTCGTGGCGGGCGGCTTCCATGAATACACCGGCATCCTCACCTCGGCCGAGGTGTACGAGCCCTCCTCCGGGACGTGGCGCGACGCGGGGACGATGGCCACCGGTCGCTACCTCCACACCGCCGCTTTGCTGTCCACCGGCCGTGTCCTCGTCGCGGGCGGCTTCAGCAACGGAGACCAGGCGTCGGCGGGGCTCTACACGCCCGCGGGTTCCGACGGGCCCAACGAGCCCGAGGGCCCCGAGAATCCTTCCGAACCGGCCGGCACCAGCGTGCTGCTTCAGGTCATCGACACCGCGGGCAACCCCATTCCCGGGGCCGCCATCTCCTTTGGAGGGGCCGTCTTCCCCGTCGACAGCTCGGGCCACCGGCTCTTCGAGGGGCTCGCCCCAGGGCGCTTCCTCGCCCGCGTGGACGCGCTCGGCTTCACCTCCGCCACCGCCGTGGTGGAGCTGCCCGCGGGGGAGCACGCGGGTACCCAGGTGCGGCTGCTCCCGCTCCTGGCCCCCATCCCCTTCCAGGCCGAGCAGGGCGGAACGATCCAGACCCAGACGGTGCGCATCTCCATCCCGCCGAACGCCGTGGTGGATGCCCTGGGACAGCCCGTGACTGGCACCGTCGGCGTCACCGTCTCCGCTTTGGATCCCACCCACCAGATGGCCCTCATGCCGGGCCCGCTGGAGGGCATCACCGCCGCCTCCGGAAGCGCCGTGGAGCTCGAGAGCTTCTTCATGGCCGAGGTGAGCCTGTGGAGCAACGGCGCGCCGGTGCAGCTCGCTCCGGGCAAGTCCGCCACCCTGGAGTTCATCCTCCCGGCCGCCCTGGCCAACAAGCTCCACGCTGGGGACTCCGTGCCCGCCTGGTGGTTCGATCTGGACGCGGGCCGCTGGCGCGAGGAGGGCTCCGGCACCATCCAGCCCTCTTTGTCCCAGCCTGGGAAGCTGGCCTGGGTCGTCCAGGTCAACCACTTCACCTGGTGGAACTGCGATGCGCCCTGGACGGACAAGAGCTGTGTCAACGTCCTCGTCGTGGACGAGGCGGGTGTGCCCGTCCCGGGTGCGACGGTGCGCGCCGAGGGCGTGAGCTACACGGGCTACAGCTCCGCGGTGTCCGGCGCCAACGGCCGGACCTGCATCGACATCAAGCGCGGCAACACGGCCAACATCTCCGCGGGCATGGCTGGCCAACCCACCTCGAACACGGTTCAGGTGACCGGGACAGCGCAGGCGGCGGCCTGTGGCGCTGGCACCTGCACCGAGCTCAGCCTCATCGTGGAAGGGCTCATCTGCACGCCGGGCGCCTACGAGGAGTGCCCGTACTCGGGGCCCGCGGGTACCGAGGAGCAGGGGCTGTGCCGGGCCAGCCGCCGTCAGTGCAACGTGATTGGCACCGCGTGGAGCGATTGCCAGGGTGAGGTGCTGCCGGCACCCGAGAGCTGCTTCAGCCCCTTCGATGACGACTGCGATGGCCAGGTGAACGAGGGCTGCGCGTGCTCGGAGAAGCAGGGCCAGCCTTGCTATGGCGGCCCCAGTGGGACGGAGGGCGTTGGTATCTGCCACGGCGGCACCATCACGTGCGGCCTGTTCGGCACCATCCTCTGCCAGGGGCAGCAGGGCCCCAAGGCGGAGCTCTGCTGGACGCAGGAGGATGAGGACTGCAATGGCGTGAGCAACGCGTGCGAGAACGGGCCCACGGGGTGGACCGTGACAGGCTCCCTGCGCGCGCCTCGCCTCTTCCATGCCGCGGCGCTGCTGCCCGGTGGCAAGGTGCTCATCTCGGGCGGACGCAACCAGCTCGATAACGTCGCCACCGCGGAGGTGTACGACACCACCTCGGGCACGTGGAGCACCACGGGCTCCCCGGCCTTCCCGCGCCAGTATTTCGAGGCAACGGCGTTGCTCGACGGCAGAGTGCTCGCCACGGGAGGACAGAACGGAAGCTCCCAGGCTCTCGCGGCGGCGGAGGTGTACGAGCCGAACACGGGCACCTGGAGCTCCGCGGGCTCCATGGCCACGGCTCGATACCATCACACCGCGACCCGGCTGCTCGACGGCAAGGTGCTCGTCGCGGGGGGCTCCAACCTTCGCGGCAACGTCGCGACGGCCGAGCTGTATGATCCGGCCACGGGCACCTGGAGCACGACAGGCTCCATGATCACCCCTCGCCAGTCCCACGTGGCAACCCTGCTGGCCAACGGTCAGGTGCTGGTCGTCGGGGGACAGCAGGGAAGCACCACCCTCGCGACAGCCGAGCTGTACGATCCGGCCACGGGCACCTGGAGCGCGACAGGCTCCATGATCACCCCTCGCCTCTGGCACGAGGCGACGCGGCTGCTCAGTGGCAAGGTGCTCGTCGCGGGAGGAGCCGCGCGGGCCGACGGTGGCGCCTTCGCGTCGGCGGAGGAGTACGACCCGGACACGGGGACCTGGAGCGCTAGCGGCTCCCTGGCCTCTCCGCACTATCATCACACCATGACCCTGCTGCCCGACGGCAAGGTGCTCCTCGCGGGAGGACAACGCGACGGCGTGGAGAGCAACACAGCGGAACTCTACGACCCAGCCACGCGAACCTGGAGCACCACCCACTTCATGTCCGCTCCTCGCAGGATCCACACGGCGACACTGCTTCCCAATGGCAGAGTGCTCGTCGCGGGGGGCGCCAATAACGGCGGCGCCGTCGTGCCGGCCGAGCTGTACACGCCCTGAGCTCCCCTCCATCCCGTGGATGGAGGGGTTGGACGCGGATGGTCTCCAGCAGCCCGGGGTGGTAGGCAGCGCTCATGGCGCTCCCCGACAGTGTCCTGAAAGAAATCGACACCCTGGTCGCCGCTGGCTTCGACAACCACGAATCGCTCTACCTCCATCTCTTCGGGACGATGGGGGACATGTTCGAGCTCCCAGCCGGTATCACTCAGCTCTCCGAGATTCCCCCGGGGACTCGCCGCCTGGTGCGCGAAGCCATCGCGGCGGCTTTCGCGAAGAGGGCAGAGGAACAAAGCCCCTGGCCTTCCGTGACCGATGGGGATCGGCTCCGAGCCGCGTTCGCTGAGCTCGAACAGCGAGGCATCGTCGCGCTGGAGCACTGCGGCGTCACTCAAGACGAGGGGATCCACCAGGCTGCCGAGGTCTCCCTCGCTCGGGATGAGCTGGGGGAAGCGACCCACGGGTACTGCTTCTTCCATGCCCAGGACGCTTGGAGGGCCGTGCACGGTGATCTACGACTACGGCCCATCGCTCCTTCCACGGCTCGAGGAGATCACCGCCCGGTGGCTCGATGAGGAGCGCGCACTGGAGGCGACGTGGACGGAGCCCTCGACGAACGATCGGATCACTGCGGCCTTCAAACAGCTCAACGCCCGGGGAATCCTGGCGTGCGAGTGCCTCGGTAGCACCATCCACGACGGTTGGGGCTATGCGGCGTCGGAAGCATCCGCGACGCACCGGGGTGTGGCCTTCTTCCACGGTGTTCATCCCTGACGGCATGCGGCTTCAGTTCGGCACGCGCACCGTTCGGTTCATCGTCGAGGACCGCGCTGAGTGGATGGCTCTCATCCGAGAGACGGCGGAGAAGCTCGGGCGGCGCGGCATGTGAACCTCGAGGGCCGATTCCACGAGTGCTGTCGGCATTACGTCGGTCCGACCGGTCGGACTGCCGTAAGGGCTCGGTCGGATTTACGTCGGTCCGACCGGTCGGACTGCCGTAAGGGCTCGGTCGGATCTACGTCGGTCCGACCGGTCGGACTTCCGTAGGAACTCCGGTGAGGGCGAGTCCTACACCGGCGCCCGGCTCTACCCGGCCCGGGAGCCTTGCTACCTCCCACTCACTCCTCAATCCTTCCAATCCACCTTTGCGTAGATTGCGGCCACCCCCGCAGTGACGAAGACGGGCAAGACGAACTCCGAGGGGATGAGTGGCAGTTTCAGGAATTGGCCGGCGAGCCAGAGCGCAAGAATGGATGACAGCGCCCCCGCTATCGCTCCCATGATGCTGCGGGCCCGGGAGCCAGGTCTTGCGCAGGACAAGAGGCTACTCATGGTCTTCATCCCCTGCGCTGAAGCTAATGCAGCACTCGCTCCGAGGAGCGTGCCGACCAAGCAAAGGCTCAGCACGGAGGGGCTGGCGATTGTCGCAACCATGCCCCATATCCCAACGAGGACATTCGGAACGAAACGCCACGTCAGGCTCCAACAGCCGATCAGGAAGCCCAGCGGCGACCCGATGGTCCCTGATATGACTCCCGTAGCGCAGGCGACAGCGAGTTTCAGCCGGCCTTGCAAGGTGAGTCCGAGCTCCTCCTGGAGCAAGGCGACTCGCTGGCGCACGGCACCCGCCTGGCTCCTGTCATACAGCCTCTGGAGCGCGGGACCACTCGCCTCTCCTGCTGCTCGCAGCACGTTCCCTGCCAGCATCGGGTGGACTTCCGTGCTCTCCAGCAGGCTCGCGATTCCATCCAAGATGGACTCATACTGACTGAGTCTCGAAGCGGCCTTCGCGATGTCCTTCTCGCGGAACTTGAGCCGGGTGGTTAGAGCGACGAACTCTCGGCGGGTCGCTTCCGGGTGCTGGTCGAGCACCTGGACGATGAGGGGGATCCTCCGAGTCTCCTCTTCGCTCTCCTCGTCGCGGCTGCTGAGATCGACAAGCCTCCTGACAAGAGAAGGAAGTGCTGCCAGGGCATAGGGCGGGGTCGTTGCATAGAAGGCGAGGGCTTCATGGGTCAGCGGCGCCATTCCGCCCCCCGCGGAGAGCACGTCGGCGGCCTTGTCCTGGGCTGCAAGGAGAGCGGTCACCACCCTGGGGCGAAGATCTCGTGGCACGGCATGCAGAGAGCCCAGCAGGCTTCTTAAACCGTGAGGTCCTAGTTGGAGGAGGCGCTCCATCGCCGCCGCTCGCAGTTGTGAGAGTCGAACATCCAGGAAGGGCGCATGGGCCTCCCGCGTACATGCCCACTCGGGCAGAAAGTCAAGGATGAACGCCGTGAGCTCGAGCTCCATCTCATCGTCTGTCTGAAGACGGTGGCAGGCGTCATGAATCTCCTGGCCGAGCGGACCCGAGTCCGCAGCCAGGAAATTCAATGCTGGCAGGAGATGACGCATGTGGGCTGCATCCACCCTTGGCAGCAGCGTGCGCAGTGTCGGGATGGCGTCACGCCCCGTAAGCTGAAGAACCTTGGTGGCCTGATCGCGGACATCCTCGCGCTCATCCCACAGCGCGATCTCCGCCGCCGGAAGGCACGAGGCGGCGGGCGCTGGTGTACGCACGGCCACGCTCGCGGCCAGTGCCGCGAGTTTCCGTGGGGGCGCTGAGCGCAGAACCTCGAGAGCCCACGAACTCACGTCCTCGTTCACCACGGAGGACCGATCGAAGATGTCGAGCACGCGGCTTGCCGAGGTGGGGTCCTGCTTGCCGAGGCGGATGAGCTCGGCCACGTTCGAGGGTGCCAGGGTGTCCAGACACCTCCGAGCCGTATCGCGTACCGCGTCCCGCTCGTCGTCTGTCAGGAGCAACAGTCGTGGCAGGGCGGGAGCACCGATTTTCTGCAGGGCTTCTGCCGCGGCGTTCCTCCGGCTCTTGTCATCCAGGGCGCGGCAGAGGGGAGCCACCGCATCCGCCCCCAGTCCGGCCAGGAGAGAGGTGGTCGTGCCGCTCACCTCATGGTCCGCATGGCCAAGCAGCCGGACCAGGGGCAGGAGCAGCGCCTGGTTGCGCGGGCCAATCGCCTGGATGGCCTCCAGGACCTGGCTCGTGTGGTGGGGCTCCTTCAGCAGCTCGAGCAGGTCGGGAAGCACCGACTCGGCACGCGGCCCCTGGTCCGCCAGTATGCCCAGTGCCTGACGGCGGTCCGAAGGGTCGCCGCTCCTCACGACGTCGATCCACTCCGCCAGCGACTTGCCCAGGACGACGGGGCCAGCTTCGCCTAGCGGCTTCGTCTCCTGCATCTCCCGCTTGGGGAGGATCGGCCGGGCAGGCTCGCCCTCGGTGGCATCCCAAGCGGGGCCTCGGAGATCCAGCCCATGCGCCAGAAAGTCCGCAAGCACTGTCGCAGCCGCACGCGAGGCGAATTCGTGGAAGCTGTCGTTCTTGAGCGCGTCTCCGAAATCGGAGATGCCTCGGATGACCAGCCAGGGGGTGTTGTTGCGGCGGCAGGCATCCACCAGGCCCGCTGCCTCCATCTCGCCTACCTCCACCTTGCCATGCTGCTCCTGCCTCACGGCCACCAGCCTGGCCGGATCTCTCAGGAGCTTCTCTCCGCTGGCCACCGTCGCGGTCCTGAGGATGATAGCCGAGGCGACATCCGCCTGGAGCGCTTGCTCCTTGCCGCTCGTGGCCATCGGGTACTCGCCTTGGATGCGGCGGAACCCCACCTCAAGCCGAGCCGGGTCGGGGTTGTAGGCGATGATGTCCTGGTGGAGGGAGTGGGAGACCCTGTCGATCTCGGGACGGTGCTCCACCCTCGAAGCGCCTCCATCCTGAGACGCCACGAGGGCCGCATGCTCGTAGGCTATGACGCGCTCGGAGAGGATGACCTCGCCGATCTTGACCTTGCCCCGGATGCCTGCGGCAATGCCCATCAGCAAGACGAGCCGTGGCTTGTACCTCGTGATGACCTCTTGAGTCGCCGCCGCAGCCTCGGAGTTTCCAGCGAAGCCGGTGCACGTCACGACGAGCCGATAGTCTCGGTGCGCGACCTGAGAGTGTAGCAAGCCTCCAAAGTATGCTGTGCCTCCGCTGCTCTTCTCCCGCGCCCCGTGCGGAATGCTCAGTGCATCCAGCACGGCGAAGAGCTCGGGCTGGATGACGGTGATGATTGCGATGTCCACCGACCTCCCCAGGCCCTCGTGCTCGGACGGATCAGGCGGAGCGTCCCCACGC
The DNA here is from genome assembly GCF_020103725.1 of Hyalangium gracile. Classification (NCBI taxonomy): domain Bacteria; kingdom Pseudomonadati; phylum Myxococcota; class Myxococcia; order Myxococcales; family Archangiaceae; genus Hyalangium; species Hyalangium gracile. Next base: position 495,833 of record NZ_JAHXBG010000004.1, read on the forward strand.
CCGACGTGCGTGTCGGGGAGATGGGAAAAGTCGGAGGATTGGGGGCGCTTCATGTGGGCCCTATGGTTGCGTGCAGCCATGGATCGAGGCAAGCGCTTCCCCGGCCTGGGGTTCTGCCTCCTGAGCTTCCCCGCGCGGCGGATCGCAGGGCCTATTGACAGCCAGAGCGTGGTTCGCTTGCCCAACTCCCTTCACTCGACCTCTGGCTGTCCAATACAGGCCTCCTCATACTCCCAGCGCTCCTGGCTGACGCCGGGGGAGAGTGCCTGACGTACAACCGCAAGAGGAACGCCGGGGGGAATGTCGATGGCTACCAGACGGGGCAGGTGGCTACGCTCGGTGTCGCACCCCAACCGCTCCACGAGTTCGCACAGCTCGGATACCTGGGGCTCGTCATGAACAAGAATGCGGAAGGTGCTGTGACCAGAGGATTGAAGGACCTGATCGAAGCGCAGCACACCCTCTTCGGCTCCTTCTTCAGGGACGGCGGACACGACGTCCCCCCATGCAAGGTTGCGCGCAAAGAAGGGTATATTGTCTAGCTGATAGCGACCTTCTCCTATGGGGAGAGCCCATAACCGCTCCGCGCCCACGGGCGGATATCCGTCCTCGTCCTGCTCCAAGGGAACGATGATTTTGACGTGGCGCTTGGAATCGTCACCCTTCACCGCGGCACCTCCTGTCATTGCTCCTTGTCGCCTTTCTTGAGGTTGCAGTCCCTGCAGAGGATCTGGCCGTTGTCCGGCACGCCCTTGCCTCCCTTGGACTTCGGGACAACGTGGTCCACCTGCGTCTCATTGGAGGGAGGCGTAACTCCTTTCTGGTGTTGCTGGGCTGGGACTGTCTCGACACCACAGTTCTCGCAGCGGTTCGTGCCGTCGTTGCGGCTAGCGTTTTCTTGTTTGACGCTCTCCTTGCTCTTTGGAGTGAAGCGCGTGCCTTTGGGTTTGCCTGCGATTCCAAAACCTTCAATCTCACCAGGGACTCCGATATCACCGGACTCACTCACGAGAGCAGTGAGCCTCGGGGCTCCTACGCATGGATTCGGTTCGGCACGCGCCACGCTCGCCGCACAAGCAACAAGAACTACCAGGAGTCGAAGCCAGTTCATCTCTTGCCTTCCACAAGAGGTCACCCAAGAAGCAGTTTCTTGGCGTTACCTGATGCTATGGGATTGAAGGTTGCCATCATCTCACACGGTCTTCGAGGGAGCACCTGCGGCCACCTGCGCGAACCGGGTACTGACGGGTAGAGTAGACAGGTCGGCGTGGAGCTTCATGGCGCATGGACGCCCCAGCACCCAGGTCCCAAAAGGTTGAAAGTCCAGGCTGGCTGCGGAGACTCAGGGAGTGCGCGTGGGGTGCGACGTCGAGGGGCGCTCCGAGGACAGGGCAGGGACGTAGCACCTTCCCTTGAACAGCTTGGCGTTGTATGCGGCGCCGAGCGCGTCACACGCTTCGTGATTCACTGGCACCCAGCACGCGCCGTTGAGGGAGACGTGGGCCTTGTGAGGGCAGCGCCCTCTGGCATCGGGCCGCACCTGCCCCGGTTGCGGCTCGGGCAGGGCCTCCTGCGCGAGCGGTGCTTGCACTGGTGGCTCCGCGGACTGTGCCGTGGAGGCGGTGGACGCAGCCTCGCCGAGCCCCGAGGTATCTGCCTCCCGCGGAGCAGCCGCTTCTCTCCGCTCTTGGGCGAGGAGAGGCTTCTCCCCGGACCACTTCGCCACTGCCCACCCCGTCCACACGACCAGCGTCACGGCCGCCGCCATCGCGAGCCAGTGCCACCGGGGACGCGCGGAAGGTGGCGGGCGAGAGGCGCGCTCCAGGGCCTCGGCGAGCTGCGCCGCGGTGCCTCGCTGCTCGGGGTGCACCGCGAGCATTCGCAGGATCAAGGCGCGGACGACAGGCTCCACCCCTCGAAGCGAGGCGGGAGTGCGCACCTTGTGGATGTGCCAGGTGCCGTGCTCATCCCGGGTGGGCCCCACCCATTCCGCGTACTCGCCGGTGAGCAGCCGGCAGGCCGTCATTCCCAGCGCGTAGAGGTCATCGGCGGGCTGATGGGTATAGCGAGCCGAGCGGTCGCGGCGGGAGTTGATTTCAAAGAGGCTCGCTTCCGGGGAGCGGTAGAGCGGGGTGCCCACGCAGACGGCGGGAGGCGTGAGCCGCTCGGCACCCGGCAGGCAGCCCAGGCCGAAGTCGGTGAGCATGGCGCGGCCATCGGAGTGGCGCACCAGCACATTCTCCCCCTTCAAGTCCCGATGGACGGCGCCCAGGGCGTGCAGGGCCTGGAGGGCGCTGGCGAGCTGCGCCAGCACGCGGACGCACTCACGGGAGGCGACGTCAGGCTTCCAGGCCCAGTGGTACAGGGGCACTCCGTCCACCCACTCCATGGCGAGCCACGGGTAGGGCGTGCCATCGGAGGAGTTCCACGTGCCGCTGTCGTACAGGCGAGGAACGCTCGGGTGGCGCACGCGCGAGAGCAACTCCACCTCGCGAGCAAACCGAGGGTCCGCCGGGCGCAGCGCCAGCTTGAGCGCGACGGGTGGGGCGTGCTCGGAGTGCCGAGGCACGGCGCGGTACACGGCGCCGTGGGCCCCCTGGCCCGCCCTGGCCAGAACGCGCCAGGGGCCCACTTCCGTGCCGGGGGACAGGTGGGCCGATTCGGGAGCGTCACTCATCCAGGATCACCTTTGCCGCTTCGCCCGCGTCGAGAGAGGGGCGGACACTAACGCATGGGTCATGCGGGCCCCAATGGGTCCTTCCGCGGAGCTTGTCGATGCCTGGCTCCAGCACTGGCGCCAGCGCGGCGGCTCGGGGGATGCTGACCGGGTGGCGGCCCTGAGCTCGCGACGATGGAGGTCTGCGCCCGAGCCCCACACGGAGAATGCATGTATCGAGTCCCCTGTCAGTCACTGGTTGCCTGGATGTTGGTGGTGAGTCTCCAGGCCCTGGCCTCTCCTCCCTCCCGCTATCGCCAGGAGGTGCTGGTGCCGGGCTCTCCCTTCCAAGGCGTCCACGGGCTGGCCCTCTACGGCCATCGGCACCTGCTCGCCAGCAACCTGCTCGGACAGTCGGTCCACCTCGTGGACCTGCGCGATGGCGAAGTCTCCACCCTGGTAGGGCCTCCGCTGGGCGGCGCGGATGATGTGGCGGTGGGGCCAGATGGCTCCATCTACTGGACCGGTTACTTCTCCGGCCGGTTGATGCGGCGCACTCCCGATGGGAGGACGCACGTCATCGCCAGCGATCTCCCAGGCCTCAACTCGCTGGCGTTCCGCCGGGACGGCAGGCTGTACGTCACCCAGCTCGGCCCGGCGGACGCGCTGTGGGAAGTGGATCCGCGCGGGTACCTGCCTCCTCGGCAGATTCGCACCAACCTCGGCTTCCTCAACGGCTTCGAGTTCGGCACGGACGACCGGCTGTACGGCCCGATCCTGCTCAGGGGGCAGATTGCCCGCGTGAACGTGGACACGGGGGCCGTGGAGGTGGTCGCGGAGGGCTTCACCCTGCCGGTGGCCGCCAACTTCGACGCGCGCCGCGAGCACCTCTATGTGCTCGACTCGGCACGGGGGGAGATGGTCCGCGTCCGGCTGCCCTCGGGAGCCAAGGAGGTCGTCGCGAGGTTGCCTACCGGGCTCGACAACCTGGCCGTCGGCCCCGATGACCAGGTGTACGTGTCCAACATGGTGGACAACGACATCCGCGTGGTCAATCCCGCCACGGGCTCCTCCCGGCTCCTCGTCGACTCACGCTTGAGCGTGCCCTCCGGCCTCGCCGTCGCGCCGGATGATCCGCAGGAGCGCCTGTACGTGGCGGATGTGTACGCCTTTCGCCAGGTGGGAGGGCTCGATGGGAGAATCACCCAGACGGTTCGTGCGCTCTCCACCCCGCTCACCTTCCCGATGCAGGTGAGCCTGGGCGCGGAGCACGTGGTCCTGAGCAGTGCGTATATGGGGAACCTGCAGGTCCTGGATCGAGCCTCCCTGCAAGTGCTGCGGACGATCCCCAACACGAATGGCGTCCAGGGCGTGCTCGAGCTGGCCGATGGCACGCTGCTGGTGGCCGAGGCCTCCACGGGCAGGCTCGTGCGGGTGGACACCGCCCAGCCCGCGGGGACCACGGTGCTGACCGAGGGACTGGCGGGGCCGGTGGGGCTCGTGGCCGATACGCAGGCGGCGCAGCCGGGGGTGTATGTCACCGAGGTACGCTCGGGGCGGGTGAGCCGGGTGCGCCTGTCGGATGGGGCTCGGACCACGGTGGCCACGGGCCTGCGGGCACCCGAGGGTATTGCCCGGCATCCCGACGGTGGGCTGATCGTCGCCGAAGTGGGCCGCAAGCAGCTGGTTCGTATCGATCCCGTCACCGGGCGCAGCACCGTGCTCGCGAGGGGCTTGCGCATCGGTCTGCCCGAGAGCGCGGGCTTTCCGCCGGGCTACATCCCCACGGGGGTCGCCGTGGGTGCCTCGGGGACCATCTACGTGTCCTCCGATATGAAGAGCGCAATCTATCGGTTCGTGCCGGTTCGCTGAGGAGCGAGGGCTTCCGCTGGGGTGCCTCTGGAAGCCATGGAGTGCCCGGACGAGACGACGCCGAGCGACTTCCTGCAGGGCTGTCTCTCTTGGACCGCCAGGTGGCGCTCAACGAGGTGGGGGGGGACTCTGCCGGCGCTCACGCACCTGTCGCGGCTCGTCATCCGGGGGCTGGAGAGCTCCCAGGACTTCGACGGGCCGGAGGAGAGGGTGGTGGTCGTCGAAGGCAGCGCGGACGGCGTGAAGTGGGTGCGCCTGGCGGAGGTGAAGCCCTTCCGCCCCGAGCCGCTGTCGAGCATCGCCAGCCGGTACGACAACTGGACCCAGGACACGCCCTTCGATGTGCCGCTGGTGGATGCGCCCTCCGTGCGCCTGGTGAAGGTCTTCGTCCAGCAGGCTCGGGGCAGTCAGGCCACCATGCTCGAGCTGGCGGAGCTGTCCGTGTTCGAGTGAGCGTGGCGGGAGCATTGGCCGGGGCTCCCGCGAGCGCGCAGTCAGTCATTTCACTCATGAGGAGTGAGGCGCTTCACAGCACCGAGGCGGTTCGGATGGCAGCGTGGATTTCACCAAGAGCCACGAGCAGCGGCCCTTGGTGACTGGGTCCACGTTCAGAAAACACATACTCCGAGGTGCTTCGATGACGCTACGAACTTCCAGGTTTGGCGCCTGCTCGGCGCTGTTGCTCTGCGCAGGCATCGCGCTGCCCACCCACGCGCAGACGCCGTCCCCGCTACCGTCGAACCTGCCGGCGTTCTGCAGCTCGGGCGGCTCCACACTCTGCCCGACGATCCCGACGTCGCTGCTGATTCCCGGCCTCGACTACTCGGGCCTGACCTCCAACCAGACGCAGTTCGACAACTTCTCCTGGCAGATGTTCGTCGCGCTGAACTGGCCGGCCGACCAGAACGGCAAGCCGGTCGGCACCAGCCTCTCCGCCAATCCGACCGCCAAGCGCGTGTGGGAGTATTTCCCGAGCACCCTCGACGTGTTCGGAGGCAGCCCTGGCGGCGGATGCACGAACAAGAGCCTGCCCACCTTCTACAGCATCGCCAAGAGCGGGTCGCTGACCCAGGCCGCCAGCCAGTCAGGGCTGGCCGACGCCATGCTCTCCAACCTCGGCACGCAGGCCGGGAAGATCCTCCAGGCAACGGGTGAGCCGTTGATTGATCGCAACGGCAACTATGTCCTGTACGACATCCGCGTGTCGCCAGCCGAGAAGGCATATATCCAGTCGAAAGGGCTGACGACCCAGGGCGGCCAGCAGGCGTTCACCGGCACCATCCAGTTTCCCGCGGCGTCGGGGAGCAACAGCGGCGCCATCGAGATCAAGACTGCCTGGAGAATCCTGCCCGCGCCCGATTCGAACTACTACTCCATCAAGGCGCAGATCAGCCTCGACGGCACGGAGACGGAGAGCGGCAAGCCCGCCTGCTTGACGGTGACGCTGGGGCTGGTGGGCATGCACATCGTCGCCAAACCGTCCGCCAGCTATGACTACAACGCCTGGACGTGGACGACCTTCGAGCACAAGGACAACGCCCCGCTGGCCAAGGACGCGCCGCAGCCAGTGGACGGCCAGCACCCGGCCCCGCAGGTGGCCTGCTCCGCGGCTGACGCCGGGTCGGCCACCTATTCCTTCTACAACCCGTCCTGCACCAAGGATGGCAAGCCTTGCGCGCTGAACGAGCCGCCGCAGAAGCCGCTGGGTGGCTATCGCTGGAACACCTCGGGCCCACCCTATGCCCCGGCCCGTCTGCTCAATGACGGCAAGTATGGCACGCAGGTCGCGCGCTGCTGGGCGGTCTACCAGCCCACCAGCGAGCTGAACGCCGCGTGGCTCAAGAAGCTTCAGGAGGTTGACCCGAAGGGCCCGTGGAAGAACTACTTCGTGGTGTCGACACAGTGGGTGTCGTCGCAGGTCCACGGTCAGACGCTGACCTTCGATCAGCGGCAGGTACCGCGCTTTGTCTCGAACACGACCATGGAGACCTACATCCAGAAGGAGGGCTCCTGCATGTCGTGCCACAACATGGCCACGGATCTGGCGAAGAAGAACTCGAATTTCAGCTTTTTCCTGCTGAACGCCGTCCAGGGCGTCCAGGGAGGAGCGAGCAAGGCCAGGCCCTGAGTCACTTTGGGATATCCCAAAGTGACCCATTTCAGGGCGCTCGACGAACGCTCCCTCACGAAGCGAGCCGGGCGGCCACCGTCGCGCCGAGCCTCACCAGGATGGCCGGCCACCCCTTGCTCATGTTCTCGAGCGCGAAGACATCCTTCGGCTTGCTGGGGTCGAAGCCCTCGTGGAGCAGCGTGAGCCGTGTGCCGCTGCCCTCCGGCTGCAGCCTCCAGGTGAGCGTCCAGTCCGGAGTGAAGCGGTACTTGAAGAGGCGCTCGGGGACGACCTCGAGCACCTCGCACGGCTGCTTGCCCCAGTTGCCCATGTCCAGCTCGAACTTGTGGCCCACCACGGGGCGCACGTCGCCGGCGGCCCACCAGCGCGCGTGCAGCTCGGGATCGGTGAGCGCCTTCCACACGGCGGCCGGCGGCTGTTCGTAGTACTGGTCCAGCTGGATGAGATTGTTGTGCTTCATCGTTTCTTCTCCTCTTCCTTGAGCACGGCATCGAGCGCGGCCAGGCGCTTCTTCCAGTAGCGGGTGAAGGTGTCGAGGTACGCCTCGACCTCGGCGAGCGGCTGCGGATCCAGGTGGTAGTAGCGCTCGCGGCCGCGAGGCTCCTCGCGCACCAGCTTCGCCTTGCGCAGCACCTGCAGGTGCTCGGACACGGCGGGCCGGCCCACGTCGAACCCCGAGGCGAGCTCCGTCACCGGTAGCGGCCCCAGACGCAGCTTCACCAGAATCTCCCGGCGGATCGGATTCGCCAGGGCGGAGAACACGTCCACGTTCGTCGTCATGGCGGGCAATATGTGTCGGAAGTTTCCGACGCGTCAACAAGTTCCGACGCGTCGCCCGAGCCTCACGGCTCGTCTTCGTCCATCACCAACGTGAGGGAGAGCTCCTCGCCCGCGCGTGGGCAGCGGTCGGCGCGGGCCTCGTCATGGCCGTCGGCCCTGGCCCGCACGCGGTAACAGCTCGCGGGCAGAGGCCCCAGCCGGGCGAGGCCCTGCGCGTTGACGGGGATGTGCTCCACGTCGGTGCCGTCCAGGTCCAGCTCCGCGTGGGGGACGGGCTGGCCGGCGCCATCCACCACGGTGACGAGGAGGAAGGCGCCAGGGTGGGGCACGATGTCGCCCAGCTCCAGCACCTCACCGCCCGCCGGGTCCACCCGCACCGTCGTCGCGTGCGTGGCCGAGGCGATGATGAAGAGGGCCCCCGGAGAGGCCGGAACGTCGCGAAGCTCGAAGCGGCCGTCGGCGTCCACGCCGGTGCGGAACGAGTCCTCGTCCCCGTCGCCCGAGCCGTGCCCGTCGTCGTCCTCCTCGTCGTCGTCCCCGTCCTCGCGGCCTTCCGAGCCGTGCTCGATGCGCAGCGTCACTCGCGCCGCGCTCGGTTGGGCCCCCACCACGCGGCCCCGGATGACGGCGCTGCCGAGCGGTGCGTTGAAGAAGCCGCCGCAGCCGGCGGACGCTAGAGCGAGCACGGGCACGAGGAGGCAGAGGGCCGAGCGCATCAGAACCGATACCCTCCCCCGAGCGTCGCAATGCCGAAGCCCACCATGCGCGTGCGCCCGTCCACCGGGACGTACGCCCACAGGAACTGGCTGCGAGCCGTCACGGTGAAGCGAGGGGTGGCGCGCCATGTCACTCCTGCCATCCAGCCAGGCCACAGGGTGGCGTACGAGTCACCCTGGACCAGCTCGAGCTGGAAGGAGCGCTGCAGCCATAGCGCGGCCACGTGTGGGCCGGTGGAAAGCCCCACCGGCCCCAGCCACCAGGACTTGCCCACGCTGGCCCCGGCCACCAGCGCCCGGTGTCTCATCTGGACCTGCTTGCCCACCGGTGACGTCACCTGCCCCTGTCCCATCCCCGCCGCCACGTCCACCCAGAGGTCCAACCGTTCGTCGAGGAGCGCCTGGGGCAGGTACAGCATCGTGCCCAGCAGGGCCGAGGCGGGCAGCACCTGCTGGCGGCTGGCGGTGTCGAGGAAGCTGAAGCCGCCCGCCGCCAGCGACACGGCTCGGGGGCGCGCCCCTGCTCCCGAGGGCCGTTGCGCCAGCGCCTCGAGATCTCGCCGCTCGCCGGCGACGAGCTCCAGCGTGTCCGCCCACAGCACCTGTCCGCCCTTGGTCAGCTCCAGCTTGCGCCGGCCGGGCGGCACCGCCACGCCCCCGGGCAGCTGGCCCACGTCCTCGCCATCCACCTTGAGGGTGAAGCCCTCCAGCCGTCCGCCATAGCTGAAGAGCTCGGGCCGGCCGGCGCGCGAGAGCCGCCCGGAGAGGAGCGCGGGGTCCGCGCCCACCTCGAGAATCCGCGCGCTGGGCCGCTGACGGCCCTGCGTGTACGCGTACGTGAGGCGGCGCGCGAAGTCATGGGCCTCGGTGGCGCTCACCGCGCCGTCGCCGTTGCGGTCGCCACGCCCGTCCAGCGCCTGCACGAGGAAGTGGGTGTAGATGTCATTGCCCAGCGCGTCGTCCTCGCGCGCCGCCTCGCCCCAGTCGCTGGCGGACAGGATGATGGAGGCGCGGCTGGACTCCTCCAGGGGACGGGTGGGGGCGGGAGTCGGGCCCTTGGTGCGCTCCAGCTCCGCGCGCACCTCGGGGGGCAGCAGCGACTTGCCGGTGCCGGAGTGGCAGGTGGCCAGGACGAGCACCCGGCGCAGGCTCCGCAGCTGCTCCAGCGAAGCCTCCAGCGTGGGCATGTCCAGGCTGGTGCCCGCCACGTCGCGGAAGGACGTGTCGGAGGTGACCAGGTAGCGCTGCAGCTCGCCGCGCACATCGCGCGCCAGCGTGCCGTGGCTGGAGACGTACACCACCACCACGTCCTGCGGCCGGCGCACGCGTGCCTGGAGCGCCCGCAGCGCATCGAGCAGCGCGGCGCGCGTCGTCTCCTCGGGACGGGTGAGCACCGTGACGGAGGCGAAGCCGCCGCGGGACGGATCCCTCAGGGCGCGCGCCAGGTCCTCCGCGTCCTTGCCCGCGTAGCGCAGCGGCGTCCACGCCTCATCGCTGAAGCGAGGGATGCCGATGAGCAGCGCGTGGCGCTCTCCGGCGTGCGCGCTCCCCACCGCGTCCGCGTCCGCCCGCACGCGCACCAGGCCCCCCTTCTCACCACCGCTCGAGGCGAGACAGGCGGTGAGGGTGAGCGCCAGCGCGAGCAGGGCGGCGGTGGGGAGGCGGACCACGGGGACATCTCTCCAGGGAGCGCGAGCGGACGCTACCGTCCGGTGGGCGAATCATCGCCGGGCTGCACCCGCAAGTGAATCCGGGCCGTCACGGCTCCCGGCCACCCGGCGGCCTGCTCCAGCGTCGGGGCCTCATGCCCGGAGTCATGGCCCGTGGCGCCGCCAGTGAGGGGGCCCGGCGGCAGCGCCACCAGCGCCAGCGTGAGCGCCCCCGTCTCGCCCTCCAGGGACACGCCTGCCAGCCCGCTCGCCTCCGCCAGATCGTGCGTGCCGGCCTCCAGGCTGAAGCGGCCGAGCACGCGGGGGGCCTCGGCGGGCACCTCGCGCACGAGCACCGCCTCCACCGCTTCGGTGGTGTGGTAGCGCAGCAGCACCACCGCCTCGGGTGGCAGGGCCTGGCCCTCGGCCACGGGCAGCACGCGCCCATCGGGCAGCTGCGCGGCCGCCGTCAGCTCGAGCACCAGGGGTGCGCCGCCCTTCACCCGCTCGCCGCCACGGGGCTCCCCCGGGCGCTCCATGCGCGGCGCCAGCACCAGGAGCACCAGCGCGGCCGCCACCGCCGCGAGCGCTCCGAGGCGGGGGCCCCACGTCCGGGCCTTCGAAGGGAAGGCGCGCCGACGGACCCGCTCCCATCCCAGCGTGTCCTCTCGGGGCGGCGTGTTCGCCACCGCCACCAGCGCCTCGTCGGCGAGGGCGTCGAGCTCCTCCTGTCCCGAGGCCTCGGCGAGGAAGCCCTCACAGGCGTCGCACGGCGAGGCCAGGTGGCGGGCGAAGTGCGCCACGGCCGCGGGCTCGCGGTCGCGCAGCGCGCTCCAGCTGGCCGCGTCCAGGTGGCCGAAGGGGCCCGGAGTGTCTTGGGAAGGAGTCTTCATGGCCGCTAGCCCACCTCCGCCGCCAGCAGCCGTGCCAGCAGCTCTCGCTTCACCCGGGCGCGGAAGCGCTCCAGGCGCATCGTCACCGCGCTCTTGCCCAGCCCCAGCTGCTCGGCGATCTCCCGCGCGCTCTGGGTGCCCTCCACATAGAAGAGGTGCGCGGTCTGCTTCTCCGGCCCCTCGGGCAGCGCGTCGATGAGGGCGCGCACCACCGCCACGCGCCGCTCGAGCCGCAGCGACTCCGGCAGCGCCGGGATGGCCGGGTCCACCTCGTGCGCCAGGGCATCCTTCACCTGCTCGCGGGTGCGAGCGCTGCGGCTCAAGGCCAGGGCGTAGTGCCTGGCAATGGCGTGCAGCCAGCGGCTGAAGGCCCGCGGGTGCTCCAGCCGGGACAGGGAGCGGAAGGCACGCACGAAGGTCTCCTGCACCACATCCTCCACCTCGGCCGGGCCGAGTGTCGCGAAGCTCGCCGCCACCCGCCGCACCGCACCGTGGAAGTGCTGGTACAGCTCACGGCACGCCGCCTGGTCTCCTTGTCTGGCCCGCTCGAGCCAGAGCGCCATCTGCTCTTCCGTCATGAGGTCCGCCCCCCGGCCGTCGCGCGCGAGCTCCCCCTGGCGTCCCTCCGCACAGGAGGGCGCCGGCCTGGAAGTCGGGATGCCCCGGTGTCACACATCCACTCCACCGTACAGGACCGCCTCTCTCGGGAAGAAGGAGTGGGGCAGGGGAGGATCGGCCACAAGGGGACTGGCGATCCGGTCGTCTGGAGGGCGTGTGGCCGATTCGGGCCTCGGCGCTCCTTCTTCCGTGTCGGGGCTGAGAGGCCGAGGGCCACAGCCCCCCGATGACGTGTCAACCCACGAGGAGAAGACGATGCGCAAGACGACCCTGTTCCTGTTTTCCGTTCCCCTCATCTGGGGCTGCTCGGCGGGGCCGCTGGGGGTGGACCTGAGTGCCCGCGTCGGCGCCCGTCCCTCGGGGGCGGGGGTGCCGCTCGAGCAGCGGCTGGAGGTGGGCAACGGCATCACCGTGGAGCGGGTGCGGGTGCTGGTGCGCAAGCTGGAGCTCGAGCGCGAGGGCGACGACGACGACAGCTCGCTGGACGACGACAGTGGCGGCACGCCCTCCACGGATGATGGCAGCAAGCTCGAGCTGGAGGCGGGGCCCTTCCTGGTGGACCTGTCGGGCGCGGCGCTCGAGGGCGGCCAGGTGGTGAAGTTCACCCAGCTCCGGGTGGAGTCGGGCTTCTACGACGAGATTGAGTTCAAGGTGGCGAAGATCTCGGCCAACGAGGTGGGGGGCAGCGCGGAGCTGGCCGAGATGCAGCAGAAGCAGGCCTCGGTCATCATCGACGGGAAGATCGACGGCCAGCCCTTCCAGTTCGTGTCGGGGCTCGAGGTGGAGCAGGAGCGGGAGATCCGCTTCGAGGTGAGCGGGGACAACGAGAACGTCACCCTCAGCCTCGATCCGCGTGCCTGGTTCACCGGGGAGAACGGCAGCCGGCTGGACCCGCGCCGGAGCGAGGCCCGCTCGGCCCTCGAGGGCAACATCAAGCGCTCCATCGACGCGTTCGACGATGAGGACCACGATGGTGGCGAGGACCATGACGACGACGACCGGGACGACGACGACAAGCGGTAGGGGCGGCGGCGTCCGCTGCGCGGGCTGCAACCGCTCCACGGGGCTTCGCCAGAGGCCTGTGAGGCTGGCACAATCTCCTCATGGCCCCTGACTATCGCTTCTCCGTGGACGGGCGCATCCCCGTGCTGAAGGTCCACCACGAGCCCCGTCCAGGTCCTGCCGTCATCGTCCTGCACGGGCTCAAGTCGAACGCGGACGTCCAGCGCTACGAGCTGGACATGCTCGCCGACGCGGGGTTGACGGCGGTGGGCGTGGACGCCCCGCATCACGGCGCGCGGTGGGACGGGTGGGTGGACCGGATGGGGGACTGGGGGCCCTCGGCGTACCACGAGAACCTGCTGCGCCTCATCCTCGAGTCCGCGCCGGATGTGTCCCGCGTCATCGATCACCTGATGTACGAGGGCCACGGGCCCATCGCAGTGGCCGGTGTCTCGCTGGGCGCGTACACGGCCTTGACGGTGGCGACGTGGGACTCGCGGGTGCGTGCCACGGTCTCCATCCTGGGCTCGCCGGACTGGACGCCCCGCGATGCACCCATGACGCATGAAATCTACCAGCTCATGCGGCACGCGCCGGTGCACCGCCCCGCGGACTGCGCGCGCAACCCGCTGCTGATGATGAACGCGGGGAGGGACCACCTGGTGCCGCCCCACTGGTCCCGGGACTTCGCGCGCAGAGCCTGGGACAACCATCCCTGGCTGGGGCGGCACGTGGAGTACGTCGAGTACCCCGAGTCGGACCACTTCGTCCGCTCGGAGGACTGGTCGGACATGTGGGGACGCGCGCGGGGCTTCCTGCGCTGGCACCTCTCCGCCTGAGCGCCACGCCGCGAGCGCCCGGGACGGGGTACGTCAGGCGGGCCGAGACGGGGCGGGCTGAGCCCCCGACTGACGCATATAGATGAACAGATCGAGCGGCGGCGGCGCGACGGCCGTCTGTGACAGCAGGCCATGCGTCTGGCCACGGTGGTGTGTCTGGTGATTGAAGAGGTGGGCCAGGATCCAGGCCACCGGCACTTCCTGCGGCACGCCGGTCGTCGACTTGTAGGAGAGGACTGAGTCCAGGGCCTCCTGGCCGAGGCGGTCCATGAAGCGGATGAGCCGCTGGTCCTCGGCCGCCCGCGCGGCCCGAAGCTCCGCGAAGTCTTCGTACAGAATCTGATCCAGCTTGTTCAGGCCGGAGTCCGGGCCTTCGAGGCGGCCCATCCAGATGCGGTCGGCCACGAGCAGATGGTTCAGCGTACCGTGGATGGACCCGAAGAAGGCCTGCCGTGGCGCGCGGTAGTCGGCGTCGGTGAGCTCGGCGCAGGCGGCATAGAGGCGCTCGTTGGCCCACTGGTTGTACCGGGCGAGGGTCTGGCAGTAGGGCGGCGTGAACACTGCGTCCTCCTGAGTGGCTGCACGCAACCGGCGAAGTAGCGGGCCGTGGACCCGCCATTTCAGCACAACGTCCCAGGCTGGAGCGGCTCCAGGCCTCCGGCCTAGGGGTTTCCCCTCATATACAGGCTGGCCCGACTCAACTAGCAGGCGCTGGTTCACTCATGGAGTGTGAGCGTTCACCCGGAGTCATCATGAAGAGCCTCGGTCTTTCCGTCGTGCTGTTGTCCCTCTTCCTGGCTGGGAGCGCCTCGGCGCAGACCGAGGAAGGGCCTTTCGCCTCCCGACAGCACCTCGAGAGTTTCTGGGCCACGAACAGCGCTGGCAGCCCCGGGGCCATCCACGTGTTCCTCAACCAGCACCGGGTGTACAGCCACCCGGGCTTCGGTCCGGCCCTCGGCAAGTCGTACTTTCGCTGCGCGGACGGGTTGATCCGCAAGAACTGCAACTCGATCTCAGGCCCCTTCCTCTCGATCAGCGACGCGGTGGCCTACGTGGACAGCGTCTACGGAGGGCACTCTCACTTCTGGATGTTGCTGGATGGCGCGAGCTTCCTCGGCGTGCCCTTCAGCCCCGTGGCGGGCACATTCAAGTTCATGACGTGCTACGGCGGGCCGTACAACGGCTACACCCTCACCTACGTGGTGCTGGCGGAGGGCAACGCGTGGAACTGGCCGCTCACCGGCATCTCCTGCCTGCCGCCTCCGTGAAGCCAGGCCCTGCCTGTCCGAACGTTCGGCATCAGCTCCACGGCTTCTGACGGGCTCTACTCGAAGCCGAACCGAGGCACCGTCAGAGGAGCCCTCCTGCCAGCGGCGCGGTGCGCCACTTCTCGAGGGCGGGGGCGAGCCCGTCGGCGAGGAGTGGGAGCTGGGGCACCAGGGCACTGCACGCGACGAACTGGAGGGTGCGTGCGGCATCCATCACGCGCTGCACCTCCGGGTGGAGGGTGGGGCGCCCCAGCCGCTTCGCCGCGGCGTCGTAGGCCGCCGTCGCTTCTGGACCGATCATCGCCAGGTCCCACTCGACGGGGCCCAGGGTGACGTCCTCGAAGTCCGAGAAGCGGATGCCCGTCACGGTGCGGATGACGTTGTGCGACGGCGCGTCGCCCTGGATGGGCTGGATCGTCGCGGTGGGGAAGCGAGCGGAGAACGCCTCACGGCTCTCGAGCACCGGGGCGAGGAGCTTCCACTCGGCGTGGGCGCGCTCCAGGTCGGAGGGGGCGAGCAGACCGGGGTGGGCGTCGAGGTACGCGAGGCAGGCGGGCACCGTGCCCGAGAAGGGCGCCAGGAAGGCCAGGTCGCCGGGGTAGGGGGCGAGGGCCGCGTGCAGCTCGGCGCTGAGGGCGATGTCGCTCGGAGCATAGGGCGAATGATCGGGAGCGACGTCAGCCAGCTGCCAGAAGGTCATGGAGAAGCCGTCGCGGCGCACGGGGGCGCGTGGCACCTGGGAGGAAGGCGGGACGACCGGGACTCCGCGTGCGTCCAGCCAGGCGACGACCTCGAGCTCGCGGCGCTGCCGCACTTCCTGCGCGGTGGGGGAGATGCCGGGAGGCTGCACCACGGGCACGCGGGCCACCACGGGAGCGGGGGCGAGGTGGACGACGACGGAGAACACGTCATGCAGCACGCGCGGCTCGCGGACGTCGAGGCCCAGCTCACGGGCGGTATTGACGGCCGCGCTGGTGGCCGCACGGGTGCGGGCCGCAAGAGCGTCCGGACCAAGGAGAGGAGGGGTGGACATCGCTCCATCTTGCCGGATGGGACCAGGTGCCGCCCGCCCTTCAAGGCGTGACGCCGTTATCAATCCCCCGCTTTCGTTCGACTGTTTCCATTCGTCGTGGTGTCCTGGTACGGCATGCCGTCGAGGTAGACCCGCGTGTCAGTGCCCTTGAGGTACTCGGGAAGGTCGGACGGTCCAGCTCAGGGCCCGCGAGTACGGCGTAGACCAGGAGGGCAACCAGCGGGTTGGTTTCAAGTCCTCCGAGCTGGCGGTACCTGCATAAGCCGTCGATGGTGAATCCCTGAACCACCGGTGGCGGCAAGTGCCGGTCCTGCTCAGTCTCTTGACGGACGGCTCGAGAGTCTGTCCGAAGAAGTTCTTGTGCCCTGGAGGGAGGCGCCTGCGCTGAGGGAGCGTCCTGGCCAGGGAGGCACCCTGTGCGCGAACAGGTAGCCAACTGGTATGACAAGCAGACCAGTTCGGGAGTTGCTCGAAGATGGCCCGGCGCTCGGTGGCGCCCGGGCGGGAGAACTCGAGCACGAGCGCGGCGCGGCGTCGGACTGCGGGATCCAGTGCACCAATCCGGTTGGTGATCATCACGCCCCCAAGCCGATGCTCCTCTCGCTGCAGGAGGTCGAGCTGCTTGATGAGCACGTTGAGACCGGCCCGATCCTCATGGTGCGCCTGGAGTTCCGCGCGACTGAGCGCGAGATCGTCGGCCTCGGTAATGACGAGGAGCCCGTAGTCCTTGCGAACCTTCGCCTTCGCCTGAGAGAAGGCGTCGGTGATACGAGCCGAGAGCTCGCCCACCATGCCAGTCCCACGGATGTCGGACGGCGTCTCAAGCACCACCACCTTCGCTCCCAGCTCTTTCGCTAAGGGCGTGGCGACTGAGGTGCACCGATTCCGACAGATTCAACGGAGCCATTACCAATCCCCCACACGATTGCGAATGACGCCGTACCCGTCGCACGAATAGGCGCGGTCCCGCGTCTTCTCTCCCTTCAGGTATGCGGCGGAAGAGGTCCAATTCCGCGCCTTGATCTCCGCCTCGATCTCGTCCGGCAACGGACGCTTGAACGACACGACAACCGAGGCCTCGGTGCCATCCGGGAACGCATAGAGCTGCACTCCCCCCGACCGGCCCGCCTCCTGGAGCGAGCCTCCCCGCTGCCTCTCAGTGACCTTCCTCCAGGATCTCGGGGCCCGCGTAGGCGCTCGCGGCGTAGACATGCTTGCGCGCCAGCAATGCCGTGTCGACGAGCCTCCTGGCGACCGAGCCATCCGTCGAGACCGCGAGACGCGAGGGAGTACCCCGGCCAGCAAGAGGCCCAGGGCTCGATCGCCGCGCCGCACTACCGCGGCTTGTCCGAGGTGGGGCGACGGGTGCGCGCGAGCACGGGCCAGTAGCACGCACCCTTCCACTCATAGGTTCGGTTCTCGCAGGGAGGATCGGAGTTGGCCAGGCCCCAGCAACCGCCGTTGATCTCGACTTCGCCGCGACGTCGACAGGGAGGATGGAGCTGGCCCGGGAGCGGCTCCTCAGGCACCTCCAGCGAGATGGCGCCTGGTGCACCGGGAGAATCATGAGGCGACACCCGCACAGTCACCGAGGCATCCGCCAGCGATGCGGGCTCGTCGGTCCACGGCACTTCTTCCCCTGTCGCTTCAACCGGAGTGACCACCGGCGTCCTCGAGTGAGGGCCATGACCCATCCACCAGATGCCCCCCACGGTCATCAGCACCAATGCCAGTGCGTAGAGCCCTCTCCACCAGGCCCATACATCCACCTCGGACTTGCCGCGCACAGGCACAGGCACAGGCAAGCGGGTGCTCATGGCAGGTGCTGGCGCCGACTCCGCCAGCGGAACATCGGCCTCGGGCTCCACGCGCCAGGGGCCTACCAGGCTCCCGGAGCGCAGTGAGTCAGGGGTCGGTGCATCCGTCATCGCGGGCCTCGGCGTGCAGAGGGCGGTGGTTTCCGCCTCCACCCAGCCTACCCGAGGAGTATGCACGCGCCAGTCCGCTCCCACAGGTAAGGCCCCATGCAGCTACGCGCCCTGGGGGCGGGCCGGCCTGACGACGGTCGGGCCCATGGGCGCGAGCTCGTAGCGCCCGATCACCTGAGCCGGATCGCCATCGAGCAGGCGGCGGAGCGCGTCCAGGGACTCCGCCTCGAAGACGCCCAGGCCGAAGACACCCGCCGGGTCGGGCACCGGGCCCGCCACCACGAGCGTGCCGGCGGCGAGCTGGCTCTGGAGGAACTCGCCATGCGCCCGCATCGTGGCCTGCTCGTCGGGGGTCATGGTCATCGCGAAGTCGGGACGACCGAGCATGAACACCGGTGACGGGGTTGCCCGTGGTGTCTTCCGCGAGAAAGTTGTGTCTCGAGCGGAAGACAGGAGCTCTCTGCATAGCTGGCGCGCACTGTGTCTCCCTTATTCGCGAGGAAAGTCCCTTGCGAACGTGAGGCGCTTCAGCGCCAGCCCTGGGAGAACTGGATGTTCAAGAACAAGTTGAGGACTGTTTCGCTCGTGCTGTTTGCTCTCGTGACGGCGTGCGGGGTCGACATGGGGCCCGCCGTCGAGGCCGAGGAGGTTGGAACCGTCCAGAGTCCGTTGATCTGTGGCCTCGTCTGTCCGCCCGGCTCCGTCCCGAGCTACTACACCTGTAACGACTACTGCGGTTCGTGCTTCGGGGGATGGAACGCGGTGCAGTGCGTACCCGCGGGGCCGCCGCAGGCTTCCATCAGCGCGAGCCCCGAGACGGTCTCGGTAGCGGCCGGGGCCGCGGGGACCAGCCGGATCTGCTGGTCCACCGCCTATCTCACCGCCCCCGTGTGGATCCGGGTGCGCATGAATGGAGGGGCAGGCCAGCTGTTCACGAAGGAGAGCAACAATGGCTCGGCCTGCGCGGACGCCGGATGGATCGTGGCGGGCAATAGCTACGCCTTCAGTGTTCACACCTCCGACTCGGACAGCGCCCCGGTGCTCGCCAGCACCACCGTGACTGGCGTGCTCGCGTCCGGCGGTGGGGGTGGCGGCCTCTACTGCGAGAGGCCCGATGCCTCCTGTCGGTCGGGCTACGACTGCCACTGTGGAGATGTGTGTCGCAGGGTGGGAAGCATCTGCCCGTAGTCGCTACGGCCTGAGGATTTCCTGGGCGCGTAGGCCCCCTGACGAACTTCGAGCGCTCGACGGCCTCCACCAGAAGGGTCGTCGAGCCAGTACAACAAGCGACGGCAGGCTCTGTCCTGAGGATGGGGGGAGCGCCTTCCAGGGCCGGGCAGTGCGCTCCTATACCCCCGGACGGTGCTGACCCTGTTCGTGGCGGTGCTAGATTCCCCAGTGAATCTTCGCATTCCAGGCGAGCGGGAAGATCCTGGCGTATGTCCTTGGCGTCTACGACAACAGATCCTCGTGGTCCGCGAATGTGCAGCACGACAGCCAGGTCCCCTTCCTGAGCACGCCCTGGCAGACCAACGAGCACATCACGGTGTCACCGTACTCCCAGACGTTCAGGACGCACACCTGGACGGGATTGCAGTTCTTCAGGATTCACATCCCCCAGTCCAAGTTCCTGCACACGGTCACCAGGCTGAACGAGTACTGCGCCCAGCATCCCACCGAGGCCAACTGCGGCAGGTACTTCAGTACCAGCCCGCAGTCCTACAAGGTGATGAGCTTCGGCGTCCTGCACGAGGTCTTCCGAGGGCCCAACAACCAGGTGTCCTCGGGAGTCCACTTCACCGAGGCCGGCCTCTACTACGCCAGATAGAGGTGCAACGCCCCGCGGGCGTGAGCCCCGTCCCGCTCCGGGCACCGCCGCCGTGACACTTTTTCCCGGAAGGAGAAGCCCTGGATGACCCGCCGTTACGGAGACGCCCTCGCCTTCACCGTTTTCGCGGCAGCCTGCATGGAGGCGGCGTAAGCGTTCGGGGGTTGTGGAGGGCCTCAAGTCCAAGGTATCTCCGATCGGTCCGGGAGCGGGCACTTTCCTCCCCGCAGACCGATCAGGTCGCATCATTGCCGTCAGGGCTTTGCCTTCACCGGAAGGCGGAACGGCGCACCGAGCCGGTTGAAGGCGTTCATCGCCGCGATTGTAATGGTGAGATCGACCAGGTCCTTGGGCTCGAACGCCGCCGCGGCTGCGGCATAAGCCTCGTCCGACGCATGAGTTTCGCTAACCAGCGTGACCTCCTCGGCCCACGCCAGTGCCGCGCGATATTGGTCGGGAAACAGATGCGGCACTTCCGCCCACACCGGTACGAGTGTCACCTTATCGGCGGCCATCGTCTTGAGCAGGTCGCGGGTATGCATGTCGATACAGTGCGCGCAGCCATTGATCTGCGAGACGCGCAGGAAGACAAGGTGGATCAGCTCCTCGGGTAGATCAGTTTCATGGGTGATGTAGTGGTGGATGCCGAACAGCGCCTTCGCGCCAGCTGGCGCCACTTCAAGCCAGTTCAAACGTGCAGTCGCGGTCATGATGATTTCCTCGATAGACGCCGACCATCGGCGCTATCGTGCATGACGAGGCACCGGGTTCGGGTGTGACATCGGTAGGAAGTTTCCGGCCGACCTCGATGATGTCACAGCGGGACAGCCTGCCTCGTCACCCGCATGGACGGCACCAACAGATGAAGAACGCGCAGGTGGTACAGGACCAGAGAACCGCTGATTTCGAGGGCGAACGCCGGCGCCTCGTGAGGCTCGGCTACAGGATGCTTGGTTCGATCAGCGAGGCGGAGGACGTCGTGCAGGACGCCTGGTTGCGCTTCGCGACCGTCACAGGCGGCATCGATACGCCAGCGGCCTATCTCACGCGTGTCGTCACGCGCCTCTGCCTCGACCGGATGAAGTCCGCACGCGCGCGCCGCGAAACATATGTCGGTCCCTGGTTGCCGGAGCCGCTGATCGGTGCGGTCGAGCCCGACGAGACGATCGCCGACAACATCACGATCACCCTGATGCTGGCGATGGAACGTCTCTCGCCGCTTGAGCGCGCAGCCTTCCTGCTCCACGACGTATTCGACGTGGCGCTCGGCGATGTCGCGGCGGCGCTAGGTCGCGAACCTGCCGCCGTGCGCCAGCTCGCCTCGCGTGCTCGCAAACATGTCCAGGACGCACGTCCTCGGTACACCATCGAAGCTGCCGAAGGCGACCGGATCGCGCGCGCCTTCTTCGCGGCAGCGCGCGATGGCGATACCGCTGCGCTGTCGGCGCTGCTGGCGCAGGACGTTGAGATTCATACCGATGGCGGTGGCAGAGTGCTGGCCTTCCGCAATGTTATTCGCGGGATCGAGCGCGCGTTGCGACTGTTTGCCGGCGTCAGGCGCAAGGCCGCGCAGCCACCGACATTGCTACGTACCGCGACAATCGATGGTCTCCCTGGGTATGTCAGTATCGATCGTGGGAGCGTGCTGCAGACGACCGCGCTTGATATTCGCGATGGTAGGATCGTCGCGATCTACATCGTCAGGAATCCAGACAAGCTGACGCGGATCGAGGAGTTCACATCGTCGCAAAGGACACGTCCGATGAGTTGACAGGGCGCCCCCTAGCGCAGTTGTCCGCGATCGCTTCTACGCCGATGACTTCGTCGTGCTGAGCAGACCAGGCGCGGCGCAGGCCCTGGTGCAGGTACGTGGAGGGTTGGAGGGGATGATGCTGATGCTGAATGAGGAGAAACCGAGCATTCGCGACGCGCGGAAGGAACACTTCCGGTTCCTCGGGTACGAGTTTGGATGGCACCCACGCTGGAAGGGCCACCGTCCCCACCCCGGGGGCTGACCGTGCTCAAGCTCTTCAATCATATCCGCGCGCCTATATTCGGAGTTCCAATGATCGATCACTTGAGCGTCGTCGTGAGCGACTACGCGAAGAGCAAGGCCTTCTATTCGCAAGCGCTCGCACCCACCGGCCATTCGCGCGTGGTCGAGCTGCCTGCCAGGCGTGAAGGGCAGAAGGAAAGTGCGGGCTTCTGCCATGCGGACGGGTCCGATTTCTGGATCAGCCAGGGCGAAGCGGTCACACCGCCGATCCATGTTGCGTTTCGCGTCCCCTCTCGCGAAGCAGTGGACGCCTTCTACAAGGCGGCCATAGCGGCAGGCGGCAGGGACAACGGCGCGCCGGGTCCGCGGCCTCACTACCACCCCCACTACTATGGCGCCTTTGTGCTCGATCCGGACGGTCACAACATCGAGGCCGTGTGTCACGAGGCGCCGTGACCTGGCCGAAAGGCCGAGTAGCGGGTTGCTCTGTGGGGCGGCGGCAATCGAACCCGCCGCCGTTCCACCCGCCTTGGGCTGTCAGCCGCTAGTCCAGGAAGAGGTGGTTGTAGTCCGACTGCTTCATCCGGGTGGTGATGGGCCGGTAGCTCAAGCCGTTGTAGGTGCAGCTCGAGTAGAAGGTGCCTCCCAGCCCCGGCGAGCAGAACTGCGAGCACCGGCCCACGAAGCGCAGCGGGGCGCACTGCCCGGACGCGCCGCCGGAGCCCAGCGCTCCGCAGGCCCGGGTGAGGTACTCGCCCTCGTTGTTGATGGGGCGGTCGACGCCGAAGAAGAGGCTGTTCGGCGTGAAGATGTTGCCGAAGAAGCAGGCCTCGCGCACCGAGTAGACAGACAGCTCGCTGATCGTGAAGGGGATGGGACTGCCCCACGCGCTCAAGCCCAGGACGGAGATCATCACGTGCTCTCCGTACCGGTTGACGTGGGCCAGCAGGCAGGCCGTGATGACCTGCTGCTCGTTGTAGCTGGCCGGGCGGCCGCTGGACCAGTCCGGTGCCAGCCCCAGGCCACCCGCCCAGGTATAGGTCTGCCCCGTCTGGCGGTGGGTATACGAGCGGGTCTGCCCCGCAGGCACGCCGCAGCGGACGACATACGTCATCAGCATGTTCGCGAGCGCCGGATCCTGCTGGAACCACTGGACGAAGACCGAGGAGGCCAGGCCGTTGGTGGCCAGGCCATTGGCGGACAGGCCGTTGGTGGCCAGGCCATTGGCGGACAGGCCGTTGGCGGACAGGCCATTGATGGAGGTGAGCTCCAGGGTGGCGCTCTCCAGTGACGGAGCCTCGGCCGGAGGCTCCGCGGGCCCACAGCCTGAAGCGCTCACTCCCAGGCACAGCGTGGCGAGCCAGCCGACGGCCCACCGCGTCATGCCCACTCGCTGGAAGGTACGGGGCGCTTCCATCATCGGAGCCTTCTTCATGGGGTTCTCCTCTCGGGTGAGCCTGCCCATGGGGTCTGGGTATTCCGATTGATAGGTATTTCCTTGCCGGCCCGCTCTCTGCTCCCAGGATGTGTGCGTGAGGTATCGGACAGCCCGAGGGAGCTCCGTCCACTTCCCGATATCGCAAGGTCCCGTGCGTACGCCGCGCGGTCCTCAGCGCGCGTTGCCCGGCGGGTGCTGCAGGAACCAGTCGGAGATGCCCTTCATCTCGGACTCGAACTCGCCCGGGGTGAAGTTGAGGATGCCGGCGCGCTGGTCGCCGCGGTTCTCGAAGTCATGGGTGACGCCGCCTGGCACGAGCACGAAGGAGCCGGGGGTCGCGTCGATCCACTGGTTGCCGACCAGGATGCTCATCGTGCCTTCGAGGACGAAGAACACGTCGTCCTCCGGGTGCGAGTGAGCGCCCGGGCCCTTGGTGTTCGGGTCGAGCCACCACTCGGAGATGGAGTAGCGCTGCGCCGTCTCGTCTCCGTCGGACTTGAAGACGGCGCTGATCCTCCCCATGGGATATGGGCGCCCCTCTCCGGGACGCAGGACGATGGGCTGGCGTGCGGGTGTGCGGGAGCTCATGGCCGCCTCTTCTACTACAGGCGCTTCGGGCGGGCAGGCGTGACGCTGCCACCGTGTCGCCTGGCTCTCTTCCGGTTTGCCCTCGGGGGTACGGCTGCCGGCTGGGCGGAGGCCTGGGGGGCGGAGGGAGCCTCCTCGAGCGCCGCGATGAGCGTCCTCCAGAGCCAGACGTGCGCTGGAGCCCGCTGGTAGCGTTCGTGCCCTGGGCCAGGCCATGGCCTGACCAGGGAGGCCCCCTGTGCGCGAACCGGTAGCGAACTGGTATGACAAGCAGACCAGTTCGTACAAAGCGCGCCCGACACGGGGGTGGACCGGGCGCGGGGGCGGAACTGCTCAGGCCCCTGGCCAGGCCGCGCTACCGTGGCGCGGAGGTGCCCTGGAGCCCCTGGCGCAGCGAGTCCAGGAGCTGCGGTGGGTCTCCCTCGCGAAAGGCGGAGATCCCCGCCTCGAAGTCGGCGCGGGCCCCGGCGGTGTCTCCCAGCTGGGCACGCAGCGCTCCCCGGTCGCGCAACAGCTCCGGGTCCACCGTGTCCTCCTGCTCCGAGGCGAGCGCGTCGGTCAGGTCCTGGATGGCTTCCTCCAGCCGGCCCTGCCGGGCCCGGGCCTGGGCACGCTGCTGCAGCAGCCAGGGGTTGCCCGGGTCATCGAGCAGGGCCTTGCTCCAGTCGCGCTCGGCCTCGGCGTGACGGTCGAGCGCCCGCAGGGACTCGGCGCGCTTCACATAGAGGATGATGAGCCGGCGGTGCCCCAGGGACTCCACGGTGGTGAAGTCCGCCACGGCCTCCGTGTGGCGCCCCACCCGGGCGAGGGTGAGAGCCCGGTGCAGCCGCGTGGTGAGGTGCCCCGGCGCCATCTCCAGGACGCGGTCGAACCAGGGCAGGGCCTCCTCGGGAGCCCGTCCCCAGATGGCGAGCGTCAGCCCCACCTCCAGCAGCACCCGTAGCTGCGTGGGGTGCTCCTCGGCGAGCTGCCGGATGAGGGCGAGCGCCTGCTCATAGCGCCCGCCGCGCCGCAGGCGATCCACCTCCCGCAGCTGCCCGGACAGCTCCGGCAGCCACGGGGTGCGTCCCTTGTGCTCCATCCCTGGCCTCTCCTCCGTCACCGGCATCCTGTCCGGTGACGGGCTCGAGCGCCAGGAGCGTGAAGGCCGCAGCCAGGCTACCGAGGCGCCATCTGCTTGAGGATGCTCACCGTCTCGACGGCGGCGGCCTGAGGCGTCAGCGCGGTGTCCGCGATGCCGGAGACCACGCGGGTGATGTTGTGGTCCACCGAGCCCGCCTGCGCCCAGGTGTCCACGTTCGGCGCGGTGATGTAGACGGAGTAGGCGTGGTGTCCCGAGCCGGGCCGCTCGCCGATGACGTGGAGGATGGCGCGCCGCGACGTCTTGTCCGGCAGCGAGCCGAAGAGCGCCTCGCCGATCCGGTAGCCGGCCCGCACACGCCCCGCGGTGACGATGATGTGCTCGGGCGCGACCTTGTAGCCACCCGCCTCCAGCTCCGTGCGTACCCGCTCGAGGTACGGCGCCAGGTGGCCCTCATCCGTGAGTGCCCACGCGTTGAGCCCATCCGAGATGACGATCTGCACGTCATACCGGCCTCCCTGGCTGGTGCGCAGGGTGGTCAGCCTGGCGAGCGCGTCCGCCGAGAGCTGCTCGCCCGTGGGCGGATGGAGGATGTAGTCGCGGCGGTCCTTGGACTCCGTCTGCACGGCGAGGGGCAGGGCGAGGGAGGCCGCGAACGTGGCGGGCAGCTCGGCGAAGATGCTGGCCTTGGCGTCCTCGTAGAGGAAGCGGACCTCCTTGTCGAGCTGGGGGTTCAAGTCCCACGGGTTGGGGCCGTGTCCCTCGGCGATGAAGACGCCGCGCTTGTGGATCTCCGTGATGCGAGCGCGAGCCTCGGCGAGGATGTCCGCGTCCGTGCGCGCATCCCCCTTCCTGCGGCGGTACTGGAGGTAGACCCAGGTGGGGTCCCCGAAGTGCGGCCCCGGCCTGCCCTGCGCGTCGATGACGCCCAGGTCCTTGAAGAAGGCCCACATCCTGTCCTCGACCTTGTAGCCGAACTTGTTCCGGATGCGGACGTGGTCCTGGATCGCGGTGGTGAGGTAGCTCAGCATCGGATCGTTCTTCGTGGGCAGCGCCATGAGGTAGCCCGGGTTGGCGGGCATGATCTGGTCCAGGCACCAGTCGAGGTCGTCCAGGGACACCTCCATGTGCAGCGTGGAGCAGACGTCCAGGCCGATCATCAGCCCGTGCAGCTTGCCCATGACGATGTCCTCCAGGCAGCAGCGCACCAGCTGCTCCTTGGAGCGGAACACCTCCGGGCCGATGAAGCCGGCCACGTCATTGAGGTGCACCCAGGGCCTGGCCGTCTTGCCCGCCGCCACCTGGGCCGCGGCCACCTTCTGCTTGAGCACCCGCGCGAAGCCGTACTTGCGCGACTCGTGCACCACCATGTCGAAGCCGTTGCCGTGGCCGTTGGTGCCATCGGCGCCCTGGCCCGTCTCGAAGTAGAGCCCGTACTGCCCGGTGCGCCTGGCCGCGTGCGCCAGCATCTTGGGGAGCGTCACGTCGAACGTCTTGTTGGCGCCCTCGGTGCCGCCCAGGCTCTGGAACCAGAGCGCGGTGGAGCCCGGGTGGAGCTTCTCCACCTCGTCCTGGATGTCGATGTGGGCCAGCACGCAGTGGGGCATCGTCTCGGCCAGGCCGAACGTGTCCAGCGCGTCCTTGAGGGCCAGCTCCACCGCCGTCACCGAGTTCACGTCGCTGGAGACGGGGTTGGTGCCCAGCACCACGTCTCCCACGCCGTAGGCCCACCCGTCGAACACCTGCCAGAGGATGTCCTCCACGTTGTCGGTGGGGGAGTTGGGCTGGATGCGCGCGCCCAGGTAGCCCTTGGCGCCCAGGTTGCTGCCGGGCAGCGGGTTGAAGACCTTGCTGCCCACGGCGGTGAGCTCCGCGTTGCTCATCAGCTTGACGACGCAGCCGATGATGTCGCTGCTCAGCCCGCCCATGATGGCCTTGATCTCCGCCTCGCTCCGCTCGAGCAGGAAGCGCTTGAGCTCGCCCATCGTCCAGCCGGACACCTGGGAGGCCTGCGCGGCGTCCACGCCCGTCTCGATGAGCTGGAAGAGGCCATCGTCGAAGAAGGGGTGGGCGCGCAGCTCGCCGATGCGCGTGTTGGACAGCAGCAGGCGGGCGTTGGCGCGAGAAGTCTCATCGGCGGCGGCGAGCCCCGCGGTCTCGTCTCCCTCCTTGAACTCGTTGGCCGCGCCGATGAGCTGGTTCAGCCGGGACTGCTCGAAGCCGCCGTGCTTCCGCTCGAGGTATCCGAAGAGATCCTCCCCCGTCTTCACGTCGGTGATGTGGACGCCTGGAGGAGGAGGTGTCCTCGGCGGAGTCGACTCGTTCCCGCAGCCCACGGCGAGCGTCGTCGCGCCGAACAGCGCGGCGGACATGAAGGTGCGGCGGCGCATCTTCACGGGCTGCGGCGGAAGCATCGAGGCGTTCGGGAGCGAGGCCCGTGCCTGCGCTCCCCGGGCACGACGCTGCGGGTAGAACGTCTTCATTGCATCTCTCCGGAATGGGCCGAGAGGAAAGGTTGGGCGGTGCTGGGATGAGGTACGGCCACCCGCTCGGTTCGAGGGGCCCCTGGGGTTCGAGATTGTCGCGCCTCGGCTGACATGGGCGCAAACCGGGTTCCCCAGGGTCTGGGTGGGAGTGAACCCAGGTGGGACCCAGGCCTCCGTCCAGGCCGCCTGCTAGCACGGCAGGTGCTGAAGAAGGCTCCCTGACGAGGATGAGCCGCTGCCGGAGCGCCTCAACGTCAGGCTTGACCCAAAGAGCCACGATGACGGCCGGCGCCCACGGTTCAAGGGGCGCGTCGGCGAAGCGGTCGACCGCATCATCGCCTGGCGCCGAGGGCTCAGGGCTTCGTCGCCTGGGGCTGCGCTGGCGCGAGCCGTGCGCTCAGCTCCTTGAGCTTCTTGATGCTCGGCGTGCCGACCGCGATCAAGACCCCCGAGATGCGTGAGCTGAGATAGCTTCCTGGGAGCGTGTCGAGCTGCCTGGTGAACTCATTCTCCGTGCCGGCCTTCTGCATCTCCGCGACCGTCATTCCCCTGGCCCAGGCCTCCCGAGGGAGCTGGGTGGCGCAGCCCGGCCCCTCCACGTCCCGGGCGAACGCGTCGTAGACGTCACGGTAGGCGTCCTCCGCCAGGGGCTGTAGGAGCTTCAGCATGAAGCCCGCCTCGGTGAGCGCGATGCAGCGGCTCACCACCGGCTCGCCGCAGCTCCGGGCCTGCCTGGCCACCTCGAGCGGAGCGGCGACGTTCGAGAAAGCGGCGCCCTCCATGATGATCGCGCGCATCCGGTCGAGCTGCTCGTGGCTCATGGGCTGCCACTGCGGCGGAGGGGAGGGGAGCGAGTCATGGGCTTCGCGCTCGGCTCGCAGCATGACGGTCGCGATGGCGCCGCCGAGGAGGATGTCCGTGCGGTAGGACAGCCAGGCCAGGTGGCGCACG
This sequence comes from Hyalangium gracile, assembly GCF_020103725.1. Lineage (NCBI taxonomy): Bacteria > Pseudomonadati > Myxococcota > Myxococcia > Myxococcales > Archangiaceae > Hyalangium > Hyalangium gracile. The sequence goes on from NZ_JAHXBG010000004.1 coordinate 523,586, forward strand.
TCCCTGGCCGCCTCGAGCGGCTGCCCCGTGCGCAGCCCATGCAGCAGCCGGAACCTGGCCCACAGCTGCAGCGGACCGAAGCCGGGGACCGACGCCTCCGCCCAGTTGATCCGCTCCGGCATCGGCGTGGGGGTGTTCCGAGAGAGATCCCACCGGTCCATGGCGTGGAGCCTCTTCATCCACGCGAAGTCCAGGGTGGACACGTCGACGTTCGACGTGAGCCAGTCCTTGAAGTCCTGGGGGCTCTGGGGCAGGTGGGCGGGGATGCGCAGAGGGGAGTCCTTCGGCATGTCGCGCTGGGGCTCCCACGGGAGCCACGCGTTCAGCAGGGGCCCCGCGTCGCCCTCCGTCCGCGGCTCGTGGAACCACGGATCGCGCGCCAGCAGCGTCTGTTGCTCACAGAAGAAGCCGATGTTCGCCTTCAGCTCGCTCCGGAAGGCACCGATGGCGGGCTCGTACTTGCTGCGCAGGTGCCAGTCGGCCACGAAGGCCACCGCGACGACGAGGAGCAGCACGATGCTCACGATCCACAGCACGACGCGCAGCACGCTTCCACGGGGCAACGGGCGTCTCAGGGACATCGCGTCTGTCTCTCCTCGGGTGTTCGCAAGGGGGAACCCTGGCTGTGGGCCAGGGCTCCCCGCGCTTCGCGCCTGGCATCTTCCCAGGGATCTCCGGGAACCGCGAGCGCGTGCGAGCGGCGCGGGAGGCCTCAGTCCTCCTCGCCAGCGTCCGCCGAGAGCCTCAGTCCCACCTGGCGGGCCCGGACGTGGAAGAGCTCCGACGGCAGGAAGGGCTCATACTGGTGCCGCACGAAGAAGAGGACGCGCCCGTCGGGAGAGAGGGATGGGTGGTACTCGTCCAGGGCGGTGTTCACCTCGGGCCCCAGGTTGCGAGCGGGGCTCCACTGCCCCCTGACGCGCTCGGCCACATAGAGGTCGCCGTAGCCGTAGCCATCCTCGCGGCCGATGGAGGTGAAGAGCAGCGTGCGGCCATCCGGGGTGATGTGCGGGTTGAACTCCCAGACCGCCGTGTTGAGGGTGGGGCCCAGGTTCTCCGCGGGGCCGTAGCTTCCATCCGCCTGCAGGCGGGAGCGCCACAGATCCCACCCACCGTAGCCACCCTCCCGGTCCGAGCCGAAGTAGAGCGTGCCGTAGGCGTCCACGCTGGGGTACAGCTCGTCCGCCGGGCTGTGGACCGCGGCGCCCAGGTGGCGGGGCTCGCTCCAGCCGTCTCGGCGGCGCTCGACCACCCAGAGCTCCGCGTCCGTGCGCGGCACTCCGTTCACCGGACGGATGGAGGAGAAGAAGAGGAAGCGGCCATCCGGCGAGACGAACGGGTCCAGGTCGCTGTAGACGCCGGAGAAGGGCGCCACCTGCGGCTGGGTCCAGCGGCCATGGCGCCACTCGGTGTAGACGATGGTGGCCTGGCGCGAGAAGGGGAAGAACTCCGTGCCCACGGACCAGAAGGCCGTGCGGCCGTCCGGCGTGAAGACGATGCGGTACTCCTCCTGCTCCGGCAGGGAGATGAAGCCGGGAGCGAGCACCTCGGGAGTCCGGGGCGCGCCTCCGAGCGCGGTCTGGGCCGCGACCAGGACGAGCGCGGCGAGCAGGACGGGAAGGCGGGGCTTCGGCAGGGACATCGTGTTTTCCTCCAGGGAAGGGTTGCGCGGCGGAGGGAGGAGCTCTCGCCTCCGCCATGGCCCTGGAGTTACGCGTGAAACGCTTCGCCGTCTGGACACCGGGGACGGACCGAGCGGGGCCCGGGATGAACGGGAGGAACCTGGGGATGAGTCAGCGGGAGCCGGAGGCGTCCGGAGACAGCCCGAGCGCCTGCTCCACCCGCGCGCGGTGGCTGCGGCCCGTGCGCACCGCCGTCCCTCCGCTCAGCACCAGCAGGTACTCGCCTTGAGAGAGCGGCTCCAGCTCCCGTACCTGGTCCAGGTTCACCAGCACCGAGCGGTGCACGCGCAGGAAGCGCCGGGTGTCCAGCCGGGCCTCCAGGTGGGTCAGCGTCTCTCGCAGCACGTGCTGCTCGCCGGAGGCATGCACCCGGACGTAGTTGGCCTCGGACTCCACGTGGGTGATGGCGGCGCAGTCGATGAAGCGGATGCGGCCGTCCACCTTGACGGGCAGCCGTCGCAGGGGCGTCTCCGCCATGGCCAGCCCCGACAGCAGGGCCTCCTGTCGCGGTGCCGCCTCGGCCCTTCGCACGAGCTCGACCTGCTGGCGGGCTCGGGACAGGGCGCCCCGGAAGCGCTCCCGGTCATACGGCTTGAGCAGGTAGTCCAGCGCCTGCGCCTCGAAGGCCTGCACGGCGTAGCGCTGCCAGGCCGTGACGAAGACCACCACCGGCACCTGCTCGGCCGGGAGGGCGCGGAGGACCTCGAAGCCATCTCCCGCCGGCATCTCGATGTCCAGCAGCAGCACATCCGGTGCGTGGGCGAGCACGGCCCGCACCGCCTCCGCACCGCTGGCGGCCTCGGCGACCAGCTCGACGCCCGACTCGGTGCTCAGGAGTGTGCGCAGCCGCTCGCGAGCCAGGGGCTCGTCATCCGCCACCACCACCCGGAGGGGAGCCGCGCCCTCGGTGCTGCTCACGCTCCAGCCTCCGCCTCGGCGGCGCGCAGCGGCAGGCACAGCTCGGCGATCGCTCCTCGCGGAGTGCCCGGCCGCAGCTCCAGCGCGGCACGCGCGCCATAGAGGGTCGCCAGGCGTGCGCGCAGGTTGGACAGGCCGACGCCTCCGCCCCGGGACGGAGAGGCTTCGGCGGGCAGGCCCACCCCGTCATCCTGTACCTGCACGCGGAGCGCATCTCCGTCCCGCTCGGCGGTGATGCGCACCCTTCCGGGCTCCGCCTTCGGGGCCAGCCCATGGCGGATGGCATTCTCCACCAGCGGCTGGAGCGCCAGGTGGGGCACGCGCGCCTCGAGCACCTCCGGCGCCAGCTGCCACTCCACCTGGAGCCGGGGGCCGAAGCGCGTGCGCTCGATGTCCAGGTAGGGAGCCAGGGCCTGCTGCTCCTCGCGCAGCGTCACCTCCTGGCGCCCGTCGGACTCGAGGCTCTGGCGCAGCAGGTCTCCCAGCCGGGCGAGCATCCGCTCGGCGGCGTCTGGATCGCGGTGCAGCAGGGAGGCCACGGCGTTGAGGGCGTTGAAGAGGAAGTGGGGTCGCAGCTGAGCGGCGAGCACCTGCAGCCGGGCCTCGGCCAGCTGCGCCTGGAGCTGGTCCGCGCGGTGCTGCCGCACATGCGCCCTGCGGGCCAGCCCGAGCGCATGAGCGCCGGCCGTCATCAAGAGGTACGGCAGCACGTTGTTGGCCACGCTCTGCGCCAGCACGGTGCTGAAGGCCGGTGGGCGGGCGTACCACCCGATGAGCTCCTGGGTGAGCAGGACGAAGACGGCGCGTCCCACTACCACACCGGCCAGAGCGGCCAGGTGCACCGCCGCCGTGCGGACCGGGCGAGCGCGGCTCAAGGGAACGCGCTCGGAGAGCCGCAGGCACATGACGGTGAAGGGCACCCACAGCAGCGCGCTGACCAGCGTCATGCGCCACATCGGCCCCTCGGGGACATCCACCTCCCGGAGGCCCTGGAGGATCCGCACCTGGCTGACGGTGACCAGAGCGTCCGCCAGCCACCACCCCACCGCGCCGGTCCACACGGCCCACGAGGCAAGGGGCGATACCTCGATGGGCTCTGGTGCCGCTGCCTCGTGCTCATGCTCGCGCATGGGCCGGGAGCGTATCGGCACCATGGGATGGCGGCCATCCGGCATGGGATGAACGGAGCCCCGGCAGGGACGAACCGCGCCATGGTGTAGCCAGGGCCAACGTGGGCACGAGCGTCGTGAGCAGGGGCTGGAGGCGAATGTGGGACACGGCCTCTCCTCGAGGGTTGGGGCGTGGAAATCAGGGCCTCGAGAAGAGGAAGCAGGGACTCGGCGGTTGTTGCGTTCCGGTCGTCAGATAAGTGCGCGTCTCCCGTTGATGCCTCCGAGGGTGACCGGTGCCCAAAGCCAGCCACGACATCCAGGAGCTGAAGCGGAGCCTCACGCACCTGATGCAGCTCGAGGGACGTGCGCTCGCCTGCTCGGAGGGCGCGGTGCTCCTCGAGCCGCTTCGTGTGAAGGATCCCCGGCCGCTCGTGAAGGCCTGCCAGGAGGGGCGTCCCACGCTGGAGTCGGTCCGGGCCTCGCTGGAGCTGGCCGCGCCACCGGTCGCGCTCACCCCCCACCTGCTCGCCGCGGCGCAGCGGGACCTCCGGGTGCTGGAGTCCTCGCCCGCCCTCGTCGCCCTCACCCACGAGGCGCCGCGCATCTTCCGGCGCTATGGCGACATCGACGCGGCCTGGATCGCGCGAAAGCGTGACCGCATCGCCCGCCTCGCCGAGGTGATGCATGCCGCGGAGCGCCCCGCTGAAGCGCGCGACGGCGCCCACCCTCCCTGGTTCCTGCGCGTGCTGGAGGTGATGGGCTTCCTCCACGGAGACACCGCGCGCGAGGCCGTCGAGCAGTCCCTGGCGCACCTGCTCGAGGAGATGCTCGCGCGCCTCCCTTCGCCTCGTGGCGCCATCTTCAGCGAGGAGGCGCTGCGCTTCTTCGCCCACTACGCCCTGGCCTTCGATCCTCGGCCGCGAGACGGTGGACTCCTCCAGGTCTCTCGCGCGGTCATCGAGCAGGGCCTGCAACGGCTGGGCCCGGTGCTCAATCAGCTGGGTGGAAGGAAGCTCACCATCGCCGAGGTGCTCGTGCTCGAGCGAATCGAGCCTGGCTACGCGGTGGAGCCCATCGCCTCGCTGGTCGAGGCTGGCCTGTCCATCGACAAGGTCCGCAAGGTGGCGGCGCTGGGCCGCATCAAGGAGCTCGCGAGGCTGAAGCCCGGCTCCTCGATGGCGGAGGCCTATGTGGACTGGGTGTGCACGCTCGTTCCCCACTACGCCACGCTCGGGATCGATCTCCCGTTCACCCCGGAGGCCTTCGCCAGGCTCCGTGTGCCCCGCAAGGAGGAGCTCGCGGTCCTCGCCGTCTGCCTGATGAATCACCACACGCGGGCCGCTCCCGACTCCACGGAGCAGGCGCTCGCGCGGCTGGACGCGACGCTGGGGCTCTTCCAGCGCCGCCCGGCCGAGGCCGCCTCCATCGTCGCCGAGCTGTCCGGCACATCCCCCGGAGCCGGGCGCGAGGCCTTCCCCGAGTTCGCCACGTGGCTCGGCGACGACGCGCTGCTCGACCGCTTCGTCCACGTGGCGCGCCTCGCGGGCATCTCCGACCCGCTATCTCAGCGCCTGCGTGCGGACTTCGAGCGCGCGGAGCGCCTGGCTCGGGAGAGGGCTCACCTCACCGGCCTCTCCACGCGCTCGGACGCCCAGGAGGAGCGCCTGGCCCGACTCGAGGCCGGCCTGGTGGCCACGGGCACCCCCGAGAGGACCCGCCGCAGGCTCGCGGAGCGGGTGCGTGAGCTCTCCGCGCTGGCCTATGAGCGCAAGCTCGACGCCGTCTTCCTGCGCATCTTGAAGGAGGTCTGGGGCATCTCGCTCGCGAGCCTCACGCCCGCCTGGCGCGACGCGATCCGGTTCTATCTGGTGGTGGAGGACAACCGCGAGCTGCTCGGCTCGCTCCTGCGCGCCGCGGCCGCGGGGGTGGAGGTCGCGCGGACGTTCCCCAGGAACCGGGCCTATCTCTCCGAGGCGCGGCTGCACTTCAACGTGGAGGAGTGGCTCGCGCCGCGCTCGCGCGAGGTGAGCGTGGACGGCAAGCCGTACCGCATCTGCCGGGAGCAGGACCCCATCGAGGTCCTCCGCATGGGCATCCCGTTCGACACGTGCCTGTCGCTCCTGGAGGGGTGCAACGCCGCCTCCACGGTCCTGAACGCCGTGGACGTCAACAAGGCCGTCATCTACCTGCGGGACGCGCGAGGGCAGATCGTCGCCCGGAAGCTGCTGGCGGTCTCGAGGGACTACGCGCTCCTGGGCTATCAGCTCTATGTCGCCGACAGCGCTCACCGGGAGGCCATCGCCCGCATCTTCCGGGACTTCTGTCGCGAGCTCTCCACGGCCACGCGCCTGCCCTTCGTCTCGTCGGGGATGCCTCGGGAGATCCACCCTGGCTTCTGGTACGACGACGGCGTCGTGGGCGACGAGGAGATGGGGGAGGATGTCTCCACCGCGGACTATTGCGCGTCGCTGGGGCAGCCCGTGCCACGCCTCATGACCGCCGAGCTCCGCCAGGAGGCGCGCATCTTCAACGCCCTCCGGAGCGGTGACGAAGGCGCGGTGCTCGCGGCGCTGAGTCGCGGGTGGTGGACCTCCGGGATCCGTGGCCGCGCGGCGGAGTGGCTCCTCTCTCGGATGCCCGCGGCGCGCCTCGTCACGGAGGCACGCTCCTGCCAGCTCCTGGCGACCGTGGCGATGCGCCGCGCCGCCGAGGAGGGACCGCTCCCATTCCTGGAGCTCGCGGGGCGGATTGCAGACTGGCGCTCGGCCAACGAGGTGGCGGACCACCTCCCGCGCTTCCCCAGGACCGAGGAGATCGCCCAGGCGCTCGTCTCCGCCGCGCTCGCCTCGAGGCGGAATGCCCCGCGCTTCGACGATCACGGACTGGAGCACCAGAGCCTCTCCCTGCTCCCCGCCTTCGCCGCGGAGCTGCCGGTCGCGGTGTCCTTGAACCTGTGCGACCGCATCGAGCCGCTCTGGCGGTGGCTCCCGGAGGTGTCGAGCGGGTGTGGGAGCTGTGTCAGGACCGCCGAGGACGCGCTCATCCGGGTCATCACGCGTCGCTATGCCTCGGCGCGCAACCCGGCCATCGTGATCCAGTACCTCGGACGGAACCGGGTCGGCCGCCTGGCGCGACGGGTGGCGCTGCGCATCGCGGCCCGGTATTCGCTCGCCGAGGAGGCCACGGCACCCTCGCTGCCCCGGCCCCGGCTCGAGCCGCTCCGGCCCTCGCCGCCCGCCCTGAGGGCGCTGTTGCGGCTGCGCAAGCGCCACCCCGAGCTCGAGGCCGAGCCCGAGCTGCTCGCCGCGCTCCTGCGCCAGTCGGGGGGAAACCCGCTGCCACGGGGCGTGACGCTCCCCACTCCGCGCAAGGCACCCTTCAAGGCCCTCGGCGATCTGCTCGTGCAGCAGCAGCTCCGGGACCTCGTCGCTCGCTGGCCTCCTCCGTCCTACACACGGGCGGAGCAGGAAGCGGACATCCAGGCCTTCACGCGAATCGATCGCCACCTCTCCGGGGACGCGGTGGCACCCGAGGAGGTCTTCGCCGCGCTGCGGCACGCCCAGAAGGCGAACCTCTCGTGGGGGGCATATCAGCCCATCGTGGAGCGCCTCGTCACGCGGCAGGCCCAGGGCCTCACGCAGCAGGAGCGGTCTTTTGTCGCGTGGTACCTCCAGGAGCGGACGACGGAACGGCACCCCGAAGTCTCTGCCCGGATGATGGTCGCCCTGTGGCGGGTGGAGGAGCTTCGAGGAGACCTCGTGACGATGCTGGCCAAGGCAGGCGAGTCCTTCTTCAAGGTCTCGTATCCCAGCATCGTGGAGGCGGCCAGGCGCGAGGGAGGCGTCACCCTCGTGGAGGGGCTCCTCGAGGCGGTGGTGGAAGCGCTCCTGGAGCTGGGCCGGTATGAGGTGCTCGCGGACATCGAGGATGACGCGCTCTGCCAGAAGGTCTTCCGCGTCTCCTTGAGCAAGGTCTCGGCCGCGGGGGCGATGGCCCTCTACAAGGCCATCCAGGGGTACGAGTCCGCGGCCACCTTCGTGCGGGAGCTCTCCCGGAGCCCCCTGCGCGAGTCGGAGGCGCTTCGCACCCAGCTCGAGCTGGCCCGGGAGAAGGGAAGCCGCTCGGTGGGGAAGATGCCGCTCGAGTGGCTCGAGGCTCCATCGGCGGGGACTTCGCGTTAGGCTACCCGGACTGAGCTGAAGCCTGGCTCCCGAGGAGCCCTTGAATGACCGCGCAGCAACTCCTGCTGAGCCTCGTCCTCGCGGTGATGGTGTTCTCGGTGGCGCTGGAGCTTCGCGTGGAGGACTTCCGGCGCGTCACCCGGATTCCGGGCAGCGTGGTGTGCGGCCTGATTCCGCAGTTCGTCCTGCTGCCGGTGGGCACCTGGCTGGCCACGCTCCTGCTCGAGCTGCCGGCTCCTGTCGAGGCGGCGATGCTCCTCGTGGCGTCCTGCCCGGGGGGCAGCCTCAGCAACGTCCTCACCCACTACGGCGGCGGCAACACGGCGCTGTCCATCAGCATCTCGGCCGTGGCCAGCCTCCTGGCGCTGGTGCTCACGCCCTTCCACTTCGGCTGGATGATGGCCGCCAACCCGGTGACGGCGTCCTGGCTGCGCGACCTGGCGGTGGACCCGTCGGACGTCTGGATCAACCTGGTGCTCATCCTGGCGGTGCCGATGTCGCTGGGCCTGGTGTTCAGCCACAAGCTGCCCGGCGCGACCGCCAGGCTCCAGAAGCCGCTGGCGAACTTCAGCCTGGTCGCGCTGCTCGCCTTCATCGGGCTCGGGGTGTTCCGCCAGAGCCACCTGCTGACGCCGAAGCTCCTGCCCCAGCTGGTGCTGGTGGTGCTGCACAACGCGGGCGGGCTGGCGTTCGGCTGGCTCTCCGCGATGGCCATGGGCGTCTCCGAGCGCGACCGCCGCGCCGTCATGCTGGAGGGCGGCATGCAGAACTCGGGGCTGGCGCTCGGCATCATCGCCGTTCAATTCCATTCGGATGTGGGGATGGTCGTCGTCGCCAGCCTGTGGGGGATCTGGCACATTGTGTCTGGCCTCACACTGGCGGCGCTCTGGAGGAGGAAGGATGCTCGATCTGCTGCTTGAGGGAGGTACCGTCGTCGACGGCTCGGGTGCCGCACCGCGCACCGCGGACGTTGGCATTCGCGATGGGCGCATCGTCGAGGTGGGGCGCATCACCGAGCCCGCCCGCGAGCGCCTGCATGTCCCGGGCGCCTGGGTGACGCCTGGCTTCGTGGACATCCACACCCACTACGACGGGCAGGCCACCTGGGACGAGACCTTCTCGCCCAGCATCCACCATGGCGTGACGACGCTGATGATGGGCAACTGCGGCGTCGGCTTCGCTCCGGTGCGCCCGAACGGGCAGGAGCGGCTCATCCGCCTGATGGAAGGCGTCGAGGACATTCCGGGGACCGCGCTCGCCGAGGGCATCCGCTGGGGCTGGGAGGGCTTCCCGCGGTACATGGACGCGCTGGCGGCGATGCCGCACAGCCTGGACTTCCTCGTGCAGGTGCCGCACGACCCGCTGCGCATCTACGTCATGGGCGAGCGGGCCGAGGCGAACCAGGCCGCGACGCCCGAGGACATCGCCGAGATGCGGCAGCTGCTGCGCGAGGCGCTCCAGGCGGGAGCGGCGGGCTTCACCACCGGCCGCACCGACAACCACCGCACCGCCGAGGGCCGGGAGACACCCGCCTCGGAGGCGAGCGCCGCCGAGCTCGAGGGCCTCGCGCGGGCCTTCCAAGGGCTCCAGCATGGCGTGGTGCAGGTCGTCAGCGACTTCGATCTGCTGCGTGACGCGGGCCGGTTCCATGCCGAGTTCGACCTGGTCGAGCAGCTCGCGCGCGCTGCCGGCCGGCCGCTGTCGATGACGTGGCTGCAGCGGGACCCGGGCGGCGAGCAGTACGAAGCCATCCAGGCGCGAGTGGAGGCGGCGGTCACGCGCGGGCTGCCGCTGTACCTGCAGACGGCCGCGCGCGGCGTCGGCGTGCTGCTGGGGCTGGACGCGAGCTTCCATCCCTTCATCGGCTTCCCGGGCTACAAGGAGCTCGCCGGCCTGCCACGGGCCGAGCGAGCCGCGGCCCTGCGCGATCCCTCCCGGAGGGCGCGCATCCTCTCCGAGAAGCCCGAGCGGCTGGCCGGTGATGGCACGCCCATTCCGCCGCTGGTGGACATCCTGCTGCAGCGCATCGAGCTCATCAGCGCGCGCATGTTCCCGCTCGGCGCTCGGCCGAACTACGAGCCCACCCTGGCTGACTCCTTCCTGGTGCGCGCGAAGCGGAGCGGGCAGCCGGTGCTCGCCACGCTCTACGACTACCTGTGCGAGGGCGACGGCTCGAGCCTGATCTACTTCCCGATCTTCAACTACAACGGGGGTTCGCTCGACGTGGTGCGCCGGATGCTCGAGCATCCGCGAGCGCTGGCGGGGCTCTCGGACGCGGGCGCGCACGTGGGCACGGTGTGCGACGCCAGCTTCTCCACCTTCATGCTGACCTGGTGGTCCCGGGATCGGGAGCGGGAGCGCCTGCCCGTGGAGCGGCTGGTGGAGATGCTGTCCGCGCGAAACGCGCGCTACCTGGGGCTCACCGACCGTGGCGTCATCGCTCCGGGGATGCGCGCCGATCTCAACGTGATGGACCCGTCGCGGCTGGGGCTCCGCTCCCCGGAGCTGCGGTACGATCTGCCCGCGGGCGGCAAGCGCTTCGTGCAGACCGCGGAGGGCTACCTGGCGACGTTCGTCGCGGGACGCGCCGTGCAGCGCGACGGCGTCATTACCGACGAGCGACCGGGGCGGCTGGTCCGGCTGGGCTCCCGCGCCGGCTGAGAGGCTCAGGGCAGCGGCGAGGTGACGTAGTCCTGCCCGGCCTCATGGCAGCCGTGGCAGGTGGAGTGGGCGCGACCATAGTAGTTGTTGGAGTAGTCGGGCCCGAAGCCCTCGTAGAAGAGCCAGGTGTCCTTGCCGGGGCCCTCGGCGATCTTCACGTCCAGGGCATGGCCTCGGAGCGTCTTGCCGTCGTCCTTGTACAGCTCCTTGACGAGGATGCTGCCCACGGGATGGGTGGCGTTCCCGGCGCGCAGCGACTCGGTGACGATGTCGTTGAAGAAGACGCGGACCTTGCTGCCGTGAGGGGCTCGCGTCTCGTGGACGGAGGGCTCGGCGAGCCACTCCTTGTACAGGCCTTCGCGCACGAAGGCGGTGATGCCGGCCTCGGAGGTGTCGAGCTCGTGGACCATGCCCAGGCCCTCGTCCACGGAGGAGGAGGGCCCGCAGGCGCTGGCGAGCAGGAGCAGGAGGGGCAGGGCAGGGGTGCGCGGGGACATGGGCGGTTCTCTCGGGGAGGGTGGGGCTCGCGGCTGAGCCTTCCTCCAGTACGGAGCCAGCCCCTGGTCGGTTACGCGGCCCTGCGCCTCAGAAGGCCTCGCCGACGTTCAGGTAGAAGGAGAGCTGGCTGCCGTACGCGACGTCCAGCCGGATGTTCACCGGAACGTCCGCCACGGGAGCCACTCGCAGACCCACGCCGGCCCCGGGCTTGAGGTCCGACAGCAGCTCCTCGTCCAGGCTCCGGCCCACGTTGCCCACCGAGCCGAAGACGACTCCGCCCACGCGCCAGAAGAGGGGCGCGCGGTACTCGGCCTGCAGGGCTAGGTGCTGCCGGTCGCGGAAGCGGCCCTCGTAGTAGCCCCGCATCATCTCGGCGCTGCCGAGCTTGCCGGTGTCATAGAAGAGCGGCTCGCCGCCGCGAAGCTCGATGAGCGCGTGCACGGCGAGGACGTGGGGGGCGTAGGGCATCGTCAGGTAGCCCCGGCCGTCGATGCGCAGCAGGTTGTACGCGGCGGTCGAGCCCAGCGCCGGCAGGGCCATGCGTGCCTGCGCGCGGACCAGGGCGCCGCTTCGGGGGTACAGCGTGCTGTCACGCGTGTCCCAGAGCGCCGAGACGCCCAGCTGGACCGTCGTCCCTCCTCGCGCGCCGGGCACGTCGCCCTGGTCGAGCATTCCTCCAGGAGCCGGATTGTCGATCTCCGCGACGTAGAGGCGGCCACTCGGGCCCACGTAGAGCGACGGAAGGACCCGCCACTTCGGGCTGAGCTCCACCTCATGATAGGTGGGGGTGTAGGGCTCCTCCGCGCTCGCGCTCGTCGCGCCTCCCATGCCGAAGAAGAGGTCCGGGAAGCGCGCCGCGCTGAGGGTGCCGCCCAGGTGCAGCCGGTCCTCCAGGGCGTACACGTCGGACGAGAGAATGAGCGAGAACTGCTTGCGCAGGCTCGCCGCGCCCGCGAGCAGCAGCTGCGACTCCCGGCGTCCGCTGCTCTCTGGCGGCTGGTACACGAGCGCGGCCGCGCCCCCCAGCAGCCAGCTCGTCTCCGGCTGGTAGGCCGGGAGCGCGAAGGGCACCACGCTGAGGCTGCCTTCCGACGCCTCGACTGTCAGAGGCGGCTCCTGGGCCCCCGCGGTGGCACACAGCAGCAGCAGCGTGACGAGTGTTCCTCTCATGTCATCCCCCCTTCGACGCTCAGACGTTCTCGTCGATCCAGTCGAACATCCGCTGCGCCGCGAGCGCGAGCGCGCCCGCCTGACAGTGCAGGGGCGCGGCATCCTGCTCCGTGAACACCATCAGGTGCTTGGGCCCCTTCAGCGCGTCGTACAGCTTCTGGGACTGCCCGGGGCTGGCGTCCTCCGCGGTGCCCTCCATGATGAGCACCGGGCAGGAGATGCGGCTGACGACGGGCGTGTTGTCGAACTCGGAGAGCTTCTGGAAGATCTGCGCCGGTGTCTGGGCGCCGTGCTTCCACTGCACGTCTCGGAGCCAGTACTGCGCCGTGGGCCACCCGTCCGCCAGCCGGTGGATCGCCTTGTCGAACATCTCCGGCTGCGAGCGCAGCAGGGAGAGGACCCCCGGCACGAAGCGCTCGAAGTGGCTCGTCATGGCCTCCCACCAGCTCAGGACGCCCGGGTTCGCGATGCACAGGGCGATCCGCCGGTCGAACGCCGCCGCGCGTGGGGCCAGCGCGCCTCCGAAGGACAGGCCCATCAGGAGGATGCGCTTGGGATCGACCCCGGCGATGCGCTCGGCGGCATCCACCACCGGGCTCACCGCGCGCTCCCAGTCAGGCCGGAAGGACAGGCCCTTCTCCCGCAGCGCCCGGCCCTGGCCCGGCCCGTGGAAGATGAGCGCGTGGTAGCCGCGCTTGTAGGCCCCGTCATAGACCCACCGCGTCTCCTCGGGCCACGCGTGCAGCCCCTGGTGCAGCAGGAGCACCGGCGCGGAGGCCTTCGCGTACGGCGAGCGGATGAAGTAGCCGGGCAGCGACGTCCCCTCGTAGGGAATGTCGAGCGGCTGCGCCGGGTAGCCCAGCAGCGTGTTGGACGTCTCGAAGGTGGTCGCGGCGCGGCGCGTGGCCTCCAGGAGCCGGGGATCGCTCCGGTCGGTGTAGTGCATCGTCGCCGCCCGGTAGTAGTTGGCCGCGCGCGCGTACGTCTCTCCCGCGCTCACGGCGTGGCCTCGGGCCTGGGCGGTGTCCGCGATGCGGTGGACCCGCTCCGCCGTCTCGAGCCACGCGTCGAACCAGCTCTTCTCCTCGCCAGGGCGGATGCGCCAGGCCGTCTCGAGGCACTCGCCGACGTCGCTCATGCCGCTGGTGGCGTGGCCGAGGTACCACAGCAGCTGGTTGTCCATCAGGCCGTCGCCGGTGAACCGCAGATCGTGCCAGGCCCCGCTGCTCGGCTTGATGCCGGGAATGTCCTTCGACGCGGGACGGGCGGCCCGCTGCGCCCCCATGGCCGCGAGTGCACCGCCGAAGAACAGCCCCGCTCCCCCCAGCGCCAGGCGCCGAGAGAACCGTCCGGCCGCCGGGCGATCCGGGCTAGTCTTACCGCTGCTTGAATCCATGGACTTACTCCCCGGTTTTAATCAGATGATTAAATCAGTAGATTAAAGCCCGGGGTTGATCAACAGGAACTGAAGAGTCTCAATGGTTACAGGGGTTTGCTAGCCATGGCAGAGAAGAACCCGTCCGTCCGCCTCCGAATCCTTGAAGCTGCAATCACCTGCGTCGAGCGAGCCGGGCTGGAGGCCACGGGGATCCGGGAGATCGCGCGTGAGGCGGGAGTGAACAGCGCCGCGATCAACTACTACTTCGGCAGCAAGGACGACCTGATCGCCCAGGTGCTGGAGAGCACGCTGGAGCAGGCGTTCGGAGAGATCCTCAGCGACTTCGACACGCAGCGGGCCAGCGGGCTGGAGGAGAAGGCGGCGCTCGCGAAGGTGCTGGAGGACTACCTGGTGCACGCGACGCGCTTTCCTCGCATCGCGCACGCGCACCTGCGCGACGCGCTGGTGAAGCAGTCCTACGAGGGCCAGGCGGTGAAGCGGCTCAACGCGTTCCTGACGGAGCTGGTGCCGCGCATCGCGCCAGCGGTGCCGCACCTGTCGGGCGAGGAGCTGCGGATCGCGCTCTCGCAGATCTGGGCGGCGATCCTGTTGCTGGGGATGTTGCCGGGCCTCTTCCAGAAGTTCGTCCCGCTCGACTTCAGCGTGGAAGAGCACCGCCGCGCCTGGGTCCGGCAGGCCATGAAGACGCTCGAGCGGTAGTCGCAAGGAGCGGAGCTCCTGCCACTTTGTCATCCGCGCGCCGCGCGGCGGGCAACTTGTCACGCCATGACGGGGCGCCGTTCTCCGCTGGCACCACTCGACGTGCCGGTGTTCGGAGACGGGCGGGAGTCAGCGGCTTGACGGACTCGCTGCTGTCACTGGCACGTGCCTGAATTGCACCTGCCGGTCTGCCCGCTGGAGGTCTGGCATGGGAGGCCTTCGCAGTTGTTGTCCGCGCAGTCGACCCGCCCATCGTTGTCGTTGTCGAGGGAGTCGTTGCAGCGAGTCTCCGAGCAGACTGTCGAGATGCACACGGCTCCCGGGCTCGAGGAGCACTGCTCCCCGTTGCAGTCCGGATCCTGGCAGTCGATCCGCGTGTCGCCGTCATTGTCCAGGGAGTCCCCGCATGCCACCTCCCTTCTCGAGAGATTCACGCAGAGGCAGCCCAGAGCACAGGACATGCCGTTGCAATCCGGGTCCGCGCAGTCCACGAGCCCGTCGCCGTCGTTCTCCAGGCCGTCCGAGCACGCCACCTCCTCGTTGTTGGGCGGGCCGCACAGGCAGCCCAGCCCGCAGAACTTGTCGGTGCAGTCCGGGTCCACGCAGTCCACCTTGGAGTCACCGTCATTGTCGACGTGGTCATCGCACAGGAGCTCCACCCTCACGCCGCCCTGGCAGACGCACCCATCACCGCATGACCTGTCGCTGCAGTCCGAGTCCGCGCAGTCCACCCGCGTGTCATCGTCGTCGTCCACGGTGTTGACGCAGTCCCCCTCGCCCTTCTGGAGCTCCAGGCACAGGCAGCCGGCCCCACACGAGCGCGTGTCGCAGTCGGGATCCAGGCAGTCCGCGAGGGTGTCCCCCTCATCGTCCTCGCCATTGGCGCAGCTCGTCTCCGCCCTCTTGCCGCCGATGCAGCTACAGCCGGGGCCACACGGCAGGGTGCTGCAGTCCGTGTCGGCGCAGTCCACCGCGGCGTCGTTGTCATCATCCAGGGCGTTGTCGCACACCACCTCCTTGCGACGCGTGCACTGCCCCGCCACGCAGAGCTCCATCGGAGTGCAGGCCCGGTCGCACCGGCCGCAGGTGTCCTGCCCCGTCTGGAAGTCGAACTCCTCGTCCACGGAGCCGTCGCAGTCATCATCCCTGCCGTTGCACACCTCGGCGGTGGGGAGCACCTGGCCGGCGCAGACGATGTTGCCGTCTCCACAGGCGGGCTTGCCCGCTCGGCACGTGCCCACGTTTCGCGTTCCCTCCGGGCCCTGGTAGCAGGGCTCGCCGGCGAGATCATCCACGGTGCCGTTGCAGTCATCGTCCAGCTGGTTGCAGGTCTCGGGCTCCGTCTTGCAGGAAGGGGGCTCGTCCGTCTCGACTCCGCAGCCCGAGGCGGAGCCGAAGAGGACGCCACACAGCAGCAGGCTTACACAGAGGTAGATCACCTTCATGTTCGGGGGCTCCCTCCAGCCGGGGTTGGCACGTGGGTGGGATTCAGGCCGCGACAGCTTCGGTGATGCTCATCGCCGTCGGAGTGGGGATGACCTTCGAGCGCCGATTCCCTGCCTGCGCGAAGAGCTTGGAGAGGAGGCGTTGGCGCCGAGCTCCTCCGCGAGCTGCGCGAAATGGGGAGGAGGCGGGTTCATGGAATCATCCTTTGGGCGTGAAAGGGCACGCACGGAGAGTACTCGGTGTTGGTCAGGCTGGCAGCGACGGGAGACTGGAGAGGCTCGAGTACTACGTCCGGCTGTGGCAGCGGCGGAAGGAGGGGTGGGCGCTCCTGCTCGACCGCTCCGTGCCGAAGCCGTCGGCTCCCCGCCGCCGGGTAGCGGAGGGGCGCGCGTCTACCCCTTGGGGGCCGGGGGCGCGTTCCGGGCGAAGGGCGCCAGCTGCGCGGCCAGCGACCTCTGGAAGGCGGGCCGCGCCTCGCACCGCAGGCGGTAGGCCTCCAGGACCGGCATCCTCTTCAGCACATCCGTATCGCGCAGGATGCGCAGCACCGTCGTCATGAGCAGGTCGCCGGCCGTGAAGCGGTCCTCGAGGTACTCCTTGCCTTCGAGCCACTTCGCCACACCCGACAGCCGCGACTCCGCCATCGCGAGCGCCGACGGCTTGCGCAGCCGGGCCCACTCCTCCTGACCGTGGAACACGTCCAGCGAGGTGTAGTTCATGACGTGCGGCTCCACCGAGTTCAGCGCCGCGAACATCCAGGCCTTCACGCGGGCCCGGGCTCGAGGCTCGGTGGGCATCAACGCCTCGGAGCGCTCGGCGATGTGCAGCACGATGGCGCCGGACTCGAAGAGCACCAGGTCGTCCTCCTCGTACACGGGCACCTGTCCGAAGGGCTGCTGACGGAGAAAGCTCTCGGTCCTCTGGTCCTCCGGTCCGATCAGCCGCTCCTCGTAGGCCAGGCCCGCCTCCTCGAGGGCCCACCGCACGCGGTGGTCACGCACGAGCCCCTGCGCAAACGGCGGCACCCATCGAAACGCGGTCACTCGGATCAAGATCAGCTTCCTTTCTCATGCGGACCTGCAATCAGTTGCGTTGTAGGTAGACCGCTCTTATTTTGCAAGCAGTCTCGGAGAGGAGCTGCGCGATGAAGGAGGAGCACCGGTCGGGATGCCCCATCAACCTGACGCTGGAGATGCTGGGCGACCGCTGGAGCCTGATCGTCATCCGCGACATCATGTTTGGCAACCGCCGCCACTATCGCGAGCTGCTCAACCAGTCGGAGGAGGGGATTGCCTCCAACATCCTGGCCGACCGGCTGAAGCGGCTGGTGGAGATCGGGCTGCTGTCGCGGCGCGACGATCCGACCCACAAGCAGAAGGCCATCTACAGCCTCACCGAGCCCTCCATCCAGCTGGTGCCCCTGCTGGCGCAGATGGGGGCCTGGGGCCGCCGCCACACGCCCGTCTCCGAGGAGCTGTCGATCCGCGCGCAGCTGCTGGAAGAGGGCGGCCCGTCGCTCTGGGAGGCCTTCATGGCCGAGCTGCGCAGCCTCCACCTCGGCGCGCGGGCGACGGGGCCTTCGGTGCTCGCTGGGCTCCAGGCGGCCTATGAGGAGGTCGTCGCGCGGAAGAAGCGCGGCAAGAAGTGAGCGGGGCTCGGGTCCCTGTCGAGCTGCTCCTTCCGGGCCGGGGTGTCGTCCCCCCGAGGCGTCCGCAACTTTCGGGCGCTCGGTGTGTTAGGCGAGACTGAGCGCTGCTCCCTCGGAGGTTCTTCCATGTATCGCCCGCTGCTCTGGTTGACGTGTCTCTTCGCCCTGCCCGCGCTGGCGGAGGTGGGACGCGTCGCCCAGCTCGAGGGCGAGGCCACCCGCACGGCCTCGGGAGGCGCCGTCGAGGCGCTCGAGGAGGGCTCGGCCATCGAGGTGGGGGATGTCCTGGCGGTGAAGGACGGAGGCAACCTCGCCCTGCTCCTGACGGACGAGAGCACCCTGGTGCTCGCGGGCGGCTCCCAGCTGCGCATCGACGAGGCCACCTTCGCCGGGCTGGAGCGCAAGGGCTTCTCCGCCCGCCTCCTGGTCGGAACGGTGTGGGCCAGGGTGAAGAAGGCCGTGGCGGGCTCCTCCGCCAAGTTCGACGTCACCACCGAGCGCGCCGTCGCCGGAGTGCGCGGCACCACCTTCCAGGTGGAGGTGGCCGGCGAGGAGACGCGCGTGGACGTGGAGGAGGGGCTCGTCGAGGTGCAGCATGACGGGAGCGCTCCGGGGCAGGCTCGGCCGGAGGCGCGTCAGGTGCACCAGGTCCGAGGCGGAGAGCGCGTGCGCTTCCTGCGCGAGAGGGCCCTCCGGGAGCGCTTCGTCGGCCCCCAGGGGCGCTTCCATCGCTTCGTCCGCGCCGCCCATGAGCGGGTGGAGAAGCTGCGCCACCTTCCTCTGGAGCGAAGGTTCCAGGAGCGCAGGCAGGAGCAGCGCGAGCGGCTCCGGGAGCGGCGCAACCGCCGCTAACCCCTCGGCGGCGGACGGCCCCAGTGCGGTGTGAGGATTTGTCGCACCGTGGGCTTCGGACTCGTCAACCTGTCGGCGCCCGAGCGTTGACAACCCTCGGGCGTCCGAGCAGTTTGCGCGGCTCGTCCCACCGAGGAGCCCCAAGCCCCATGTCCGACGCCGAGTCCTTCCACGGCCACGCCCACTTCGCCGCGCCGCCCCCGGGAGTCACCGTCCGCCACGACTGGACGCTGCCCGAGGTGCGTGCCCTCTACGAGCTGCCCCTGCTGGAGCTGATCCACAAGGCGCAGACGGTGCACCGCGCGGTGTTCCAGGACAACAAGGTGCAGCTGTGCTCGCTGTTGTCCATCAAGACGGGCGGCTGCCCGGAGGACTGCTCGTACTGCCCGCAGGCGGCTCGCTACAAGACGGGGGTGAAGGCCGAGAAGCTCATGGCCGTGCAGGAGGTGCTGGACGCCGCCGCCCGCGCGCGCTCCGCCGGCGCCACCCGCTTCTGCATGGGCGCCGCCTGGCGCGAGGTGAAGGACGGCCCCCAGTTCGACAGCGTCCTGGAGATGGTGAAGGGCGTGCGCAAGCTGGGCATGGAGGCCTGCGCCACGCTGGGCATGCTCACCGAGAGCCAGGCGAAGCGCCTGCGCGAGGCGGGCCTGTCGGCCTACAACCACAACCTGGACACCTCCGCCGAGCACTACGGCGACATCATCTCCACGCGCACCTATGAGGACCGGCTCAACACGCTGGAGCGCGTGCGCCAGGCCGGCATCTCCGTGTGCTCGGGCGGCATCATCGGCCTGGGCGAGTCCGTGGATGACCGCTGCAAGCTGCTGCTGACGCTGGCCAACCAGGAAGTGCACCCCGAGTCCGTGCCCATCAACGCGCTGGTCGCCGTGGAGGGCACGCCGCTGGCCAACGAGAAGCGCGTGGAGACGGTGGAGATGGTGCGCACCATCGCCACGGCGCGCCTGCTCATGCCCCTGTCCATGGTGCGCCTGTCGGCGGGCCGCAAGCAGATGAACGAGGAGGCGCAGCTCTTGTGCATGCTCGCGGGCGCCAACTCGCTCTTCTTCGGCGAGAAGCTGCTGACCACCGGCAACCCCGAGTACACCCAGGACATGGCGCTGCTCGAGAAGGCCGGCATCAAGCCGCTCGAGCCGGACGTGTCGCGCTAGCCCCATGCGCCGGGAAGCAGAGGGCATCGCCACGGCGTGGGCCCGGGAGGACCTGGAGTCCCTCTCCGCGCGCGGCCTGCGCCGCTACCTGGAGCCCCTGGAGCCCGCCCAGGGCGCCGTGGTGCAGGTGGGCGGCGAGACGTTCATCAACTTCTCGTCCAACGACTACCTGGGCCTGGCCTCCTCGACGACCTTGAGGGCCGCGGCGGTGGCGGCCTTCGAGCGCCATGGCGTGGGCACCGGCGCCAGCCGCGTCGTGGTGGGCGACACGCCGCTGCACCATCGGCTGGAGGCGCGGCTGGCCGCCTTCGAGCGCGCCGAGGCCGTGCTCCTGTTCAACACGGGCTTCGCCGCCAACACCGGCATCATCCCCGCGCTCGTGGGCTCCGGGGACGCGGTGTTCTCCGATGCGCTCAACCACGCCTCGCTCGTGGACGGGTGTCGGCTGTCGCGCGCGCGCGTGGTCGTCTATCCGCACGCGGACGCCGAGGCGCTCGCGCGGGCCCTCGCGCAGACGCCGGCACGCCGCAAGCTCGTGGTGACCGACACGGTGTTCTCCATGGATGGAGACCTCGCCCCGCTGCGAGAGCTCCTCGCCGCCTGTCGAGAGCACGGCGCCGCGCTGCTGGTGGACGAGGCCCATGCCACCGGCGTGCTCGGAGCCCGAGGCGCCGGGCTGTGCGAGGAGCTGGGCGTCGAGGCGGAGGTGGACCTGCGCGTGGGCACGCTGAGCAAGGCGCTCGGGTGTCTGGGGGGCTATGTGGCCACCTCGCGGGCCGTGGCGGACCTGCTCCTCAACCGCGCACGTCCCTTCGTCTTCTCCACCTCGCTGCCCGCGGCCCTCTGCGCCGCCGCCGAGGCCGCCGTGGACGTGGTGGAAGGGGACGTCCCGCTGCGCGAGCGGCTGTGGCGCAACATCCGGCGCTTCGCCAAGGGGCTGCGCGCCCTGGGCGTCCCCGCCGAGCCTCGCTGCGCCATCTTCCCCGTCATCCTCGGCGAGGCGGACGCGGCCATGGACGCCGCTCGCCGCTGCCGGGAGCGAGGCCTGCTGGTGAAGGCCATCCGCCCGCCCACCGTTCCCGAGGGCACCAGCCGCCTGCGCTTCTGTCTCTCCGCGGCCCATACCGAAGGTCATATCGATCTCGCACTGGAAGTGCTGCGGCAGCTCGGAGTGCACCGTGCCGGATAGGACACCAGAACCGCTCCCGAAGGATCCGTTCGCGGAGCGCGAGGACAAGCCGTTCCAGCTCTTCGTCACCGGTACGGACACCGGCGTGGGAAAGACGCAGGCCTCCTGCGCGCTGCTGTCCCTGCTCGCGGATGCGGGACTGCGGCCCCAGGGCTTCAAGCCCTACGAGAGCGGGTGCTCCTCCCTGGCGGCTCCGTCGGATGCGCTCGCCATGCGCGCCGCGGCCCGGAGCGAATTGCCCGTGGACGCCGTCTGCCCGCACCGCTTCCGCGCGCCCCTGGCCCCGGGAGTGGCGGCCCGCCGTCTCGGCCGGGAGCCGGACTGGAACACCACGCTCGCCGCCTGGGAGCGGCTGCGGCAGGGGCCCGTGGTGGTGGAGGGCGCGGGCGGCCTCTTCGTCCCGCTCGACTCCCGGCGTGACGTCATCGATCTGATCGGCGTGCTGCAGCTCCCCGTGCTGCTGGTGGCTCGCGCGGGCCTGGGCACGCTCAATCACACCGCCCTGTCGCTGCGCACCCTGGCCGAGCGAGGGCTCTCGGTGCGCGCCGTGCTGCTGAGCCGGAGCACGCCCACGCGTGACACCTCCGAGCGCGACAACCGCCTGCTGCTGGAAGAGCGACATGGACTTCGCGTGCTCGGTCCAGTTCCTTTCCATCGCGATGCGCGGCGCCGCCACGCCGCGTTCCGCGCGGCCCTGAGTCCGCTTCTCCCACATCGCGCCAGAGGCCGATAAATCGGCCTCCGCCGCGTTCGGAGTGCTACAGGTCGCGCAAGTTTTCGGGTGTCGTGGCCGTGAAATGGACGCGTCTTTTGATCTGCGCGAGAACCCCGATCGCGAATGGCGGACATCATCGACCTCACGCTCCTGGCGGACGCCAGGCGCTACCTGCAGAAGCTCCTCGACACCCGCGGGCTCACCTACTTCCTCAAGAAGGAAGGGAATCGGCTCTTCCAGATCGAGCCCGCCAAGGTCGAACTCGTCATTCGGACCGCGCTGCGCTCCAAGAAGCGCGCCCAGACGCGACCTCCGGAGCAGGCCGTCGAGCACTGCCGCACGGAGCTCCGCCGCGAGCTGATCCGCCGCGTCGCCAGCGCGATGCTGCAGACGGGCCTGTGAGCGGCTTCTCCTCTCGCACCGACTTCCCTCGGACGTGGAACCGCCTGGCGCGGGCCCTGGCCGAGCGCAAGGCACGAGGGGAGCCGCTGGTGGACCTCACCGAGTCCAACCCCACGCGCGTGGGGCTGCCCCAGCCGGCGCCCGAGCTGCTGGCCACCTCAGAAGCCTTCACCTACGCGCCCGAGCCCCAGGGCCTGCTCACCGCGCGAGAGGCCGTGGCGACGCACCTCGCCTCGCGTGGAGTGACTGTCTCCCCCGCGCACCTGATCCTCTCGGCGAGCACCAGCGAGGCCTACGGGTGGCTCTTCAAGCTGCTGTGCGAGCCGGGAGACAACGTGCTCGTCCCGGCCCCCAGCTACCCGCTCTTCGAGTACCTCGCGCGCCTGGAGGGCGTGGAGATCCGTCCCTACCGCCTGCCACGCGCCCACGGCTTCGGCCTGGACGTGGAGGAGGTGGCCGCCGCCCGGGACGCGCGCAGCCGAGCGGTGCTCGTCATCAACCCGGGCAACCCCACCGGCCACTACCTCCACGAGGGCGAGCTGGCCGCGTTGGCGAAGGTGTGCGCGGACACGGGAATGGCGCTCATCTCCGACGAGGTGTTCTCCGACTTCGCGTGGGACACGGAGCCGGAGCGGGTGTCCACGGTGGCGGGGCGCTCGCTGCCCATGCTCACGTTCTCCCTCTCCGGGCTCTCCAAGGTGGCGGGGCTGCCCGGACTGAAGCTGGGCTGGACGCACGTGGGCGGGCCCGAGGCGGTGAGGGACGAGGCGCTGGCGCGGCTCGAGTGGGTGGCGGACGCCTTCCTCTCGGTGGGCACGCCGGTGCAGCAGGCGCTGCCGGCGCTCCTGGCGCACGCGCCACGCTTCCAGGCCGCGCTCCTGCGGCGGGTGAAGGAGAACCGTCGGCGGCTGCTGGCCGCGCGGCCCTCGGAGGCCACGTGGGACGTGGTGCCCGCTCACGGCGGATGGAGCGCGGTGCTTCGCATCCCCCGCGAGCCGGGCGAGGAGGCCACGTGCCTGGCGCTCCTGGAGGCGGGGCTGGTGGTGCAGCCTGGCTACTTCTACGACTTCGCGGGCGGCGCCTTCCTGGTGCTGTCGCTGCTGCCGCCCGCGGACGTGTTCGAGTCCGCGCTCGGCCCGCTCGTCCGCACGCTGGCGCAGGGAGCCTGAGCCAGCGCGCGAGGTGCTCCCCGGCGGCTACGGAGGCGGCGGGACGGTCGCCACCTGCCTGAAGACGTCGTTCGTCACCTGCCACAGCTCGATGGGCGAGGGCGCCTCGCCCGTGTCGTCGAAGAGCAGGCTGCCGCTGGCGCCCTCCACGTCGATGCTCCGGTTGGCGGCCAGGTCGCCCGCCGCGTCGAGGAAGTTGACGGAGGTGAGCTGGTAGGACTTGCCGCTCGACAGCCTGGTGAGCCCCTCCGCCATCTTCGGCCCCGTCACCGTGCCCGAGGTGCCCTGGCTGTAGGCCACCGCGAGGCCGAAGAGGTACATCGAGTCGTAGCTGTGCGCGGTGAAGGAGAAGTTGGAGGGGTCCCGGCCGTACTTCGCGATGAAGCGCGACTGGAAGGAGTCGAAGGCCTGGCCACCGTTCGGCGCTGGCGCGGTGCCGTAGGCGTCCTGGACCTGGGCCTTCACGGTCGCGTCCTCCAGCAGCGCCTGATCCTTGGCGCTGTCCGTGAAGAACCACCGGTGCCCCGCGCTCGCCTTGAGGTGGGTCGTGTTGCTGGCGCGCTTGACGATGAGCGACGCGTCATCCTCGAAGCCCACCACCACGGTCAGGTCGGGATCCTCCGCATCCAGCTTCGTCACCGCCGAGGTGATCGTCGACTCCGTCCTGCGCGTGTAGGGGAACGCCTTGACGATCTTGGCCGGGGGCTTGAGCAGCCCGGTGATGACGTTGAAGAGGCCCTGGCCGTACGGGTCATCCAGGTAGAGCAGGCCGATCTTCGTCGCCGAGGCGAAGCGCGAGTCGGTGGCGAGCAGGTTGGCGACGACCTTGCCCTGGATGACGTCCGAGGGGGCGGTGCGCCACAGCAGGCCCACGGTGCCGCCATTCCTGTCCGCCACGCCAGCCAGCTCGGGCGAGGTGGCGCTGGAGCTCATCGTCAGCACGTTGTTCTTCAGCGTCACCTCCGACGCCGCCAGCGTCTGGGTGCTCCCGCCCGTCATCAGCGCGACGATCTTCTTCTCGGTGACGAGCCACTGCGTCTGCAGCGCCGTCCGGGCGGGATCCCCGGCGGTGTCGCAGAAGTGCAGGGCGAGCTTCTTGCCCGCCGCGCCGCGCTGGTTGATCTCCTCGAGCGCGAGCAGGATGGCGTTGATGCCCTGCTGCTCGGACTCGTCCTTGCCCGCGTCGGGGTTCGTCGCCGACAGGCTCAGGGGCAGCGCCGCGCCGATCTGCACCGCGTCCGCGCTGGGGTCGCCATACCGCTCGCCGCAGCCGGCGGGCAGGGGCACGCAGAAGTTCGCCGTGCACACCTGGTTCTCTCCGCAGTCGGTGCTGGTCTCGCACTCCGACAGTCCACCCGCGGTGGTGAGGCTGCAGCCACCGAGCAGGGCCGCCGACAGCATCAGGGATCCGAGCGCGCGCATCAGAAGCTCACCTCCACACCCGCCCCAGCGCCAGCCGGGGCGAGCGTCATCCGTACCTCTCCCTCCGCGGGAGGGCCTTCCTTGGGAAAGACGATGATGGCGCCGATGGCGGCGGCCAGGCCCACTCCAAAGCCGATGTCCGCCAGCAGCGCCTTGCCGCGGACGTCATCGGCCGCCGTCTCCTTGCCCTCCACGTTGGTGGCCTTGTCGAACGTCTTGCGCGCATCCCGCGCCTGGAGGCCGAAGAAGATGCCCGCGCCCACGCTGGCGGCGGACAGGCCTCCCAGGCCGAAGGCGGCCAGCCGGGAGCGGCGGTAGGAGAGCATGGCCCGCTCGTACTCGGCGGCCCGCTGCTTCCGGGATTCCTCCTCGGCGCGCCGGGCGGCGGCCTGCTCCTCCTCGGCCTTCTTCCGGGCCGCCTCCGCCTCCTCCTGCAGGCGCTTGCGCTCGGCCTCGGCCGCGGCGGCGGTCTTCTCCTCCTTGTCGATGAGCACCCGCAGCCGGTCGATGGCCAGCGCCGAGCGCTTCAGCAGCGTGGGGTCCGACTCCTCCGTCTTCGTGCCCACGTACTGCTGGTAGTAGCTGAGCGCCTCTTTCAGGTCGCCGGCCTGCTCGTGGGAGCGGGCGATGTTGTAGAGCAGCTTCGGGTTGGGCTGGGCCTCCTGGGCCTTCTTCAGCACCTCGGCCGCCTCGCGATACTTGCCGGCGTTGTACAGCCGCTCGCCCTCCTTCACGAGCGCGGCGGGGCTCTTCGCGCCCTTCTGGGCCCACGCCGCCACGGGCGCCAGCGCCAGGGTCATCGACAACAGGAAAGCCAGTCTCATGGGCCCAGCCTAGCGCCGAACCCGCCGCCGGGCGAAGAGGCGCACCCGGCTGGCAGAGGACCCCGGGCCGCGGGGGAAATCCCCAGCCCGGAAAACAGCGGGGCCGCCCAGCCTGGAAGGCGGGACGGCCCCGGAGCGCCCTCGGTCGAGGAGCGAGGTGGCTAGTGGCCCAGGCGCGAGATGAGGAGCTTGCGCTGGAGCATGAGCGCCTCGGGCGCCTTGGTGCCCAGCTGCTCGAAGAAGACCTCCTGGCTCTTGAGCTCGGCCTTCCACTCGTCGGCCTTGATGGAGGTGCTCTCCGCCATGGCCTCCGGGGAGATGTCCAGGCCCTTGGTGTTGATGTCACCCTGGCGCGGCACCCAGCCCAGCAGCGTCTCCTGGGTGGGCACGCGGCCGTTGACGCGGTTCACGATCCACTCCAGCACGCGCATGTTGTCGCCGTAGCCGGGCCACAGGTACTTGCCGTTCTTGTCCTGCCGGAACCAGTTCACCTGGAAGATCTTCGGCAGGTGGGTGATGGACTTCTGCATGTCCAGCCAGTGCTGGAGGTAGTCCCCCATGTGGTAGCCGCAGAAGGGCAGCATGGCCATCGGGTCGCGGCGCACCACGCCCACCTTGCCGGTGGCCGCGGCCGTCGTCTCGCTGCCCATGGTGGCGCCCAGGAACACCCCGTGCGTCCAGTTGAAGGCCTGGAGCACCAGCGGGACGGTGGTGGAGCGGCGCCCGCCGAAGATGATGGCGCTGATGGGCACGCCCTGCGGATCATTCGCCTTGGGGCTGATCGCCGGGTTGTTGGAGGCCGGAGCGGTGAAGCGGCTGTTGGGGTGCGCCGCCTTCTCGCCGTTGCCCGGCTTCCAGGGCTTGCCCTGCCAGTCGACGAGCTCGGAGGGCACCTCGCCGTCCTTGCCCTCCCACCACACGTCCCCGTCGGGCGTCATCGCCACGTTGGTGAACAGGGTGTCCCTGGCGATGGTGGCCATCGCGTTGGGGTTGGTCTTGTTGTTGGTGCCCGGCACCACGCCGAAGTAGCCCGCCTCGGGGTTGATGGCGTACAGCCGGCCGTCCGGGCCGGGCCGCATCCAGGCGATGTCGTCGCCGACGGTCTCCACCTTCCAGCCCTTGTACTCGCCGGGCGGAATCATCATCGCGAAGTTCGTCTTGCCGCAGGCGGACGGGAAGGCGGCGGCCACGTAGGTCGTCTCGCCCTGGGGGCTGGTGACACCCAGGATGAGCATGTGCTCGGCCAGCCAGCCCTCCTCGCGGCCCAGGTAGCTGCCGATGCGCAGCGCCAGGCACTTCTTGCCCAGCAGCACGTTGCCGCCGTAGCCGGAGCCGAAGCTCCAGATGGTGTTGTCCTGGGGGAAGTGGCAGATGTAGCGGCGGTCCGGGTTGACGTCGCCGGTGCTGTGCAGGCCGCGGTTGAAGTCGTCCGACTCGCCCAGCATGTCCAGGGCGCCCTTCCCCATGCGCGTCATGATCCGCATGTTGAGCGCCACGTAGATGCTGTCGGTGAGCTCCACGCCGATCTTCGCGTAGGGGCTGCCCAGCGGGCCCATGACGTAGGGCACCACGTACATGGTGCGGCCCTTCATGCAGCCGTCGAAGAGCTGGCCCAGCTTGGTGTAGGCCTCCTCGGGGTCCATCCAGTTGTTGGTGGGCCCGGCGTCCGTCTTGTTGGGCGTGCAGATGAAGGTGAGGTGCTCCACGCGCGCCACGTCATTGGGGTTGGAGCGGTGCAGGTAGCAGCCAGGGCGCTTCTCCTGGTTGAGGGGGATGAGGATGCCCTCCTTCACCGCCTGCTCCGTCAGCCGCTTCTTCTCCTCCTCGGAGCCGTCGCACCAGACGATGCGGTCCGGCTGCGTCATCCGCGCGCAGCGGGACACCCACTGGAGCAGGGCCTGGTTCTTCGTCGGCGCGTTGCTCACGGCCGCCATCTGCGTCGAAGCCATGGAAGTTTCCTCGTGTCGTCTCAAGTGAAATATCCCCCCCTTGCGGGTCCCTTGCCGAGAGCGCGGGACGGTAGCAACAAGGGAAGGTCGAAAACTTCAGGGAGCACCCCTCCAAAAGCAACACCCGTCCGGCAGTGAACCTGCCGGGTGAACAGGGCTCCTCTAATTTCACTTATCAGGAGGGGAGCTTTCATTAGCTGACGCTGCACTGCGTCGAGGCCTCGCCCCTGGGCGCACCTGCCCCCACGTTGCTGGCGAACCCATGTCCATCGCCATCGTCCTGGCCATCGTCGTCGTCGCGCTGGTGCTCTTCTCCCTGGATACGATTCCCATCGAGGTGAGCTCACTCACCGTGGTGTGTCTGCTGGCCATCACCCGGGTGCTGACGCCGGAGCAGGCCTTCGAGGGGTTCAGCAACGACACCGTCATCTTCATCTTCACCCTGCTGGCGATGACGCAGGGGCTCGCCTCCACGGGCGTGGTGCAGCTCATCGGGCAGCGGCTCGCCTTCTTCGCGCGCTACGGGCACCAGGTGTTCGTGCTGGCGATGATGGGGGCGGTGGCGGCCTTCTCGTCCATCATCTCCAACACGGTGACGACGGCGGCGTTCCTGCCGGTGGCCATCGGCGCGGCGCACCGGGCCAAGGTGCCCAAGAGCAAGGTGCTGCTGCCGCTGGCGTACGCGTCGATGATGGGGGGGATGGTGTTCCTGTACGGCACCTCCACCAACCTGGTGGCCTCGGCGGCCATGGAGAAGCTGGGGATGAAGGGCATCGGGGTGGCGGAGCTGGCCCCGGTGGGCCTGCCGGTGGCGGTGCTGGGCATCCTGGTGGTGGTGCTGCTGGGGCCGCTGCTGCTGCCAGCGCGCGTGGGGCAGGGTGGGGTGAGCGAGTGGTCGCTGCGCGACTACCTCACGGAGGCGGTGCTGCCCCCGGGCTCGCAGTACCTGGGCAAGGAGCTGGCCGAGCTCACCGAGGGGCTGGGGCTGCGCGTCATCGGCCTGGTCCGGGGCGGGCAGGCCACGCCGGCGATGCCCTCGTACCGGCTGGTGGGCGACGAGCGCATCATCGTCGAGGGCAAGCGCGAGGACATCATGCGGGTGAAGGATCTGCAGGGCATCGAGATCCGCCCGGATGTGAGGCTGGGGGATGCGGAGCTGGACTCGCGGGGCATGCTGCTGGTGGAGGCCAGCGTGCCGCCCGGAAGCCCGCTGGTGGGGCGCAGCCTGAAGGAGGTGCTCTTCGTCGAGCGCTACGGGCTGGTGGCGCTGGCGCTGCACCGCAAGCCGGCCATCCAGCGGCTCACCAAGCTGCAGATGCTGGGGCGCATCTTCGGCGAGCAGTCGCTGTCGGCCATGCCGCTGTCGGTGGGGGATGTGCTGCTGCTGCGCGGGCCGCGCGCGCGCGTGGCGGAGCTGGCCGACGGCACCTCGCTGCTGGTGCTCAGCGACCTGGACTACCAGCCGCCGCGCTATCCGAAGGCGCTGCTGGCGGTGTTCCTCTTCCTGGGGGCGCTGGCGGCGGGCTCGCTGGGGGTGGTGCCGATGTCGGTGGCGGGGCTGGCGGGGATGCTGGCGATGATCGTCACCGGCTGCGTGGACGCGCGCATCGCCTTCCGGGTGGACTGGCGCGTGGTGCTGCTCATCGGCTCGATGATGGCGCTGGGCGTGGCCATGGAGGTGAGCGGCGCCGGCAAGTACCTGGGGAACATGGTGGCGCAGCTGGGGGCCTATGGCGGGCCGCGCACGGTGCTGGCGCTGTTGATGGTGCTGACCATCGTGCTGTCGGCGCCCATGAGCAACCAGGCGGCGGCGCTGGTGGTGCTGCCGGTGGCCGTCAGCGCCGCGGCGCAGCTGGGCGTGGACGCGCGGCCGTTCGCCATCGGCGTGACGCTGGCGGCGAGCTGCTCGTTCATCACGCCGCTGGAGCCGAGCTGCGTGCTCGTCTACGGCCCGGGGCACTACCGCTTCACGGACTTCTTCCGGCTGGGCACGCCGCTGACCTCGCTGCTGCTGGCCTTCCTGGTGTTCGTGGTGCCGGTGGTGTGGCCCTTCCACGGCAAGGGGCCGGAGGCGCCAGGAGGCCGGGTGCCGGTCAGCCTGAACGCGCCGGGCCTGGAAGCGCCCGGCGTGCCTGGCGCGGAGCGCCTCCCGGCCCTGGGCCGATGAGGCCGGCTACATGCCGGAGGTCAGACCGCCGATGGTCAGGCCATCCACGGCGCTGATGCGGCCGCGCCAGAGGATGCCGCCCTGCTGGCTGGGGATGGGCTGCTGGCCGGGGGTGTAGAACTTGGCGTCCATCAGGTGGACGAAGTTGGGATCGTAGTTCTGGTTCTCGCCGTTGTTGCTCGCGTCGAGCGCCGACTTGATGGCCTTGCCGAAGCGCTCGGTGATCTTCGCGAAGGCGGGCGCGGGGGCCGGGGCCTGGGTGAGCTGCTGGCCCACCTGCTCGAAGTACCACTGCGCGCTGATGAGCTGGCCGGAGACGAGCATCCCGCCCGTGCTCAGGGTGACCGGCACGCCGAGCTTGGAGTTCGGGTACATCTGCTCGAGGAGGTTGGACAGCGTCTGGAGGAAGCGGTCCTGGGTGCTGCCGCGCTGCCACAGGCGGTGGATCTCATCTGCGGACTGCTGCTGCCCGGTCGCTGCTTTGTCGGCCATGGAGTGACTCGCGAGTCTGGGGTGGGAAGCGGCAACCATACCGACGCGTCGCCACCCACGCTAGATCTCTCACGGATCCGATTCGGATCAGTGGATCGCGGCGCGCACGCCGATGGAGACCAGCACCTGCGCCTCGTGGGCCAGCAGCGTCTCCAGCCGCTCGCGCACCGCCGGCTCGTCTCCGCCGGCCGTCACGGCGAGCCGGTAGAAGAGGGACTGGTGCCCGTCCTCGGACTGGGCCAGCTCTCCATAGAAGCGGCGCAGGGCGGGATCCTCGAGCCCCTCGGCGAGCAGCGAGAGCCGCTCGCAGGAGCGCGCCTCGATGATGGCCGCCACCAGCAGCCGGTCCACCTTCCGCTCTCCGGCCGGCGTGCGGATGAGCTTCTGCAGCCCCTGGGCGTACGGATCGCCCGCGTCCTTGGTGAGCGTCAGCCCGCGGGCGGCCATCAGGTCCAGCACGCGGGCCAGGTGGGCGCTCTCCTCGCGAGCCAGCCGCGCCATCTGCGCCGGCAGGCCGGGCAGCTCCGGGTACGCCTGCATCATCGAGAGCGCGTTCGCCGCGGCCTTCTTCTCGCAGTGGGCATGGTCGACGAGCACCTCGTCGAAGCGCTCGAGCGCCTGCGGCAGCCAGCGCGGATCCGTGGCCGAGTGGAGGATGACGGGGCCCTCACCAGAGAGGGGGCGGCGGCTGGGCGTGGGGCGAGACATGGCGGCGCGCGACAATCTACGGCAACCGGAGCGAGGGTGGGGCCTATTCCAGGAGGACCAGGCGGTGCACGCGGCCCGCCAGGAAGCCCACCTTGCGCGCGATGCGGGCCAGGCTCTCGTCCTTCTCGTCCACCCGCAGCACCAGCCGCGGCAGCGAGGACAGCAGGTGCCGGGAGATCTGCCCCAGGCACAGCGTGGCGTGCCCCTTGTGGCGCTCCTGGGGCACCGTGTACAGGCCCTCCAGCTCCGCGCCGTGCTGCGAGCGGCTGCCGATGTCCACCTTGAACACCAGCGCCCCGTTCTCCTCCAGCACGTAGGTGCGCCGGCCGCGCACGCGCTGCATGACGCGCGCCTCGTACCCGTCCGGATCCTCCTCGAGCGGGTTGCGCTCCATCGTCTCGCGCACGGCGCCCAGGGCCAGCGGCATCAGCCGGGGCAGATCCTCCTCGCGGGCCAGCCGCAGGGTGGGGTTGGTGAAGGGGCCCAGGTCATCCGCGGACACGGCGAACAGGCGCTGCACCCGGGACAGCTTGGGCCTGGCGTTGTGGCCCAGCAGGCGCACCAGCGCGTCCACCGCGGGCTTTTCGCCCAGCGAGGCCTGGAGCCGGACCTGGGGGCCCAGGCTCTCGGCGAGCTCGGAGATGAAGGCGGGGTCGCTCGCCGAGGGCACCACCAGCCCGCCATCTCCGCCCACGAAGAGGGCCGCGGTCAGCGTCTTGCCGTCGAAGCGGCCATGGAAGGCGAACCGGGCCCGGCCGGCGCGTGGGACGATGCCGAACTCCTCGAAGAGACCGAGCAGGTAGATGTTGTGCGTCGAGTCCTTGGCCAGGAACGACCGCAGGGCATCCGAGTGCTGAGGACCGAGCTGTTCGATGGTGGCGGGCATGCGGGGCGGGTCAGGCGGACCTGAGAGAGTCGGGCATGCGGCGGGGCGGAGAGCACCTTACGCAAAGGGGGGCTCAACGGCCAGCATCCGCACCCGGTATGAAGCGGAAGGGGTAGGTGATGGTGACCCTGCCCCCCCCTCGGGGTGCCGGAAAGCGGACATCCAGCAGGGAATCCAGGAAGCAGGAGAGGGCGAACGGGTCCTGGATGGTGGTCTCCACCACCTCTCCGTCCCGGAAGTGGCCCGTCAGCCCCTGGCCCTCGAGGGTGAACCTCAGCGTCACCGACTGGGGCCCGGCGTAGCGCTCGGCCACGTCCTGGAAGCACTGGCGCATCAGCGGCACCACCGTCTGGATGGCCCGGCGCACGTCCTCTTTGTCCACCGTGCCGGTGGAGGTTTCCTGGCGGGGCTCGGCCTCTGGGATGGTGACGGGAGGAGGCGGCGGGGAGCGGGACGGAAGTGTCGAGCCTTCGCCGAAGGTACGGGACGGAGGCGGGGAGGGCGGAGTCCCACCAGGAGGGCTCGGAGGCGCCACCGGCGAGGGCTGCGGCGGGGCCGTGCGAGCAGGCGCGGGTGAGGAGGGCGTGGGCAGCCCGGTGCTCGCATCGGGTTCAGGGGCGGAGGAGGGCGGCGTCGGCCGGGTGAGCCAGAGCGCCAGCGCACACAGGACCACGAAGGGAATGAGCACCCCGAGCAGGATGGAGCGGCCCGACATGTCGCGCACTATGCACCGGCGGTTACCGCTTGGGGGTGGAAACCCTGTATCCTTGGGAGCCGCAGCACCTGAAGTCGGGAGGGGACCATGAGCCGATTCACGCGACGCTCCCTGCTCGGAGCCGCGCTGGCGGGGACTGCCGGGACGCTGCTTCCCGGACAGGTGTCGGCCTGGGAAGGCCCTCTGGGTTCCTCACCGCGCCAGTACGTCGTGAACATCCTGCTCTGGGGTGGGCTCGATGGTGTCCTCACGGTGGATCCCAAGGACGCCTCCGCCACCGGCCACCGCATCGAGCCCGGCTATCGCCCGGACGAGCGGCTGGCTGGCACGCACCGCCTGTTCGGTCCGCTCGCGGGAGGGCTGATCCGGCATGACACCGACCTGTGCCTCGTCCACGGCGTGCGGACGGACACCGTGTCGCACCCCCTCGGTGTGCGCTTCGTGCAGCGCGGGCGGGTGAAGGCTCCCGCCAGTGGGCCCTGGCTGGGCGAGCTGCTCGGCGCCTCGCTCCCAGGGGATGCCCCCATTCCTCACCTGGCGCTCGGACAGTCGCCGGAGGACTTCGGCTCCGAGGACGGCCTCGAGTCCGCCATCGTCTCCACGGAGCTGCTCCAGGCGCTGCTGGATCCCCGGGCACGAGCGGAGCAACTCGGGGCCTGGCTCCGCTCGCGCGCACAGGGGTCGGAGGATGCGCTCGGTCGGCTCGTGGCCACGGCGGAGCACCAGCCGCGGTTCCAGGATCCGGTGCTGGGCCCTCAGCTCCAGCTCGCGCTCCAGGCCCTCCAGGGCAACTTCGCCAGGGCCATCACCGTCTCCACCGCTTCGCTTCACCTCGATGCGCACCAGGAGCACCTGGCGCTCCAGCGGCGCCGGCTCGTGCCCGCGCTGGAGGACGTCGCGCGCTTCCTCGATGCGCTGAAGTCGGTGCGCACCGAGCACGGCTCGCTATTCGAGCGGACGACGGTCGTCCTCGGCAGCGAGTTCGGCCGGGCGCCCACCTACGGCACCTCGAGCGGCAAGGAGCACTGGCCCGAGAGCAGCTGGGTGCTCGCCGGCCGGGGCATCCGGGGCGGGGCAACCGTGGGTGACACGGGCCTGGAGCTCCGGGGCCTGCCGATCGACTACCGCACGGGCCGTCCGACAGGGGACCAGCGCCGCCCGGTGCTCATCGACGCGCTCTCGGCGACGCTGCTCCACATTGCCAGCCCGGGCTCCACGGGCCATGGGTTCCGCTCGGAGGACGTCCTGCGGTGCGCCCTGGCCGAGCCGTCCGCCGCCTGGCGCCAGGCGATCTCCTGACGCCTCGCGCGAGCGCTCTCCAAGCCTGAAGAAGCCTCTTCGCGACTCCCGACAGAGGCTGCTCCACCTGAAAGGGCAGAGGAACTGGCTCGCCCCAGCGTCCGGTCCGCCCTGCTGCCGGGCAGATTTTGGCCGAACTGGTCTGCTTGTCATACCAGTTGGGTACCGGTTCGCCCGCACCCTGGCCGAACTGGTCTGCTTGTGAGCCTGTCGAAATAAGCTGTAGGGTAACGTAGGAGGTAGGTAACAAGGGGATCGACTTGGAAGGTAGGGCGTGGTTGGAAGGCGGGTGTGAACGAGCCGAGCAAGACGCCGAAGCGAGCGCGAGGGGTGCCGGAGACGCAGCAGAGGGGATTTGGCTTCGAGGCGGAAGCCAGCCAGCGGCCGCAGCCTGCAGGCGCCGGGGGAGTGAGGTTCCAGCAGGGCCAGAGGCGGATGTTCATTGGAGAAGAGCCGCTGGAGCAGTACCTGGAGCGCAGTGGGCTGAAGGCGGCGGTAGAGCTCAAGAAGTGGCTGGAGCAGTTGGACTTCAGCGCGCTGGAGCAAGGTTACAAGCCGGGAGGCCGGCCGCCGATGCACCCGCGGGTGCTGCTGGGGCTGATTGTGTATGGCATCCACCTGAAGCAGTGGTCGCTGAGGGAGTTGGAGCAGTTGGCGGTGAGGGACGTGGGGGCGTGGTGGGTGTGTAATGGGCTGCAGCCGGACCACAGCACGCTGGGCAAGTTCCTGGTGCGGCACGAGGCGGTGCTCAGCGAGCAGTGGTTC